>NZ_JBHIMS010000006.1:0-1205 GCF_042194285.1 Bartonella sp. MM97QHHN
ATCACGTGCAAAAGCACCGCGTGAAGCCGTTGATAAATTGGCAATAGAGATACGTGCAAAGCGCTTCGGTTTAACGCTACAAGAGGCAAAAAATCCACTTTCTGGGTCTTATATAGGGCGACTTTGTTTAAAAGGCGTGCTTACTCAAGAGCAATATGATGCCGCGCAACAGTACCTACAGATAAGAAATAATTACCTTTGTGCAAAGGGCTTGCCTAATGCAATTTATGACGAAATGCCGTCATCATCTGATGATAAGGCAAGAGACAAATGGGTAGAATTTGCAACAGAGCAGTTTATAAACACGCAAGAGGCACTAAAAGAAGCCCAATGCCTCTATAGACAGTATAATCTTCATGCTGCGTTACAGTCCCTCGTTATAGAAGATCAAATGCTACCACACCTTGTGAATTCATTACGCGTTGCTCTTAATGCTCTTCAGAAACATTTTGATCGTTAAATGACAATCTCTATTACGGTTTCATTATATTGTATATCGTTCGTAAGTTTCTGCAAAATTCACTGGATTCCTTTAAACTTTTATGATCATTTCTTTTCACGTGAGATACTATATTATCTACTTGTTCTTTTCTGAAATCGTAACGCTTAATAAGTTTTTTTGCATAATAAATCATTGGATCCTCGTTATCATTGACCACGTCGTATGCCCACATAAAATCGCTTTCACTCCAATCATATTCATCGCGTAAACGCTTTATTACATTGGGTAGATCCATTTGCGACATCTCCTTATTATAATCACCCCGCAATAAACTCATAAGGGATGCACAACCAACAACTGATATGTGACGATACAATATATCTTCCTTGTTAAAAAATGAATATTCTCCGCCATTTCTGAGTGAAAGTTCTTCTGCTTTGCGTACCTTTTCAGAATGCATAGAGCCAATATATGATTCACTTACGTATTTGTTGTAAAGTTGATTATACTTCTCTTTAGTATCTACACTTGTAAACATACGCGTCAATTTGTCTATAAATCCAAATGACGCTGATGCAGGTAGCGCTGATATAGAAAAGAAAGCTATAAATGTTATGATGCGTGTTATGGATAATGATTTCATCATTTTGAACCCTTAATTATTCATAAGTGCTGTTTAACTGATTCCCTTTGAAATTATCAATATGTGTTATTTTTATGTTGACAAAGTGTAGCAAATCGTATTTAATGACAGCACTGTACT
>NZ_JBHIMS010000113.1:0-212692 GCF_042194285.1 Bartonella sp. MM97QHHN
AGATTTGAAATGAGAGAATCTTACGTTATTCGGGATTCTAATTCAATATGAATAACGCTATATTATCATTATAAATCAATGCATTACACACTGGTTGCGCGACAAATAAATATGTTTCTTCTTGTGTTGGTTGGTTACCTATTTATTTAAGCCGGCAAGATCTGAACACCATTAGCTCAAACTTAGCAAGAGAGATCTTAAAGCATAACAAGCAGGGTCAACGCTTGTGTGGGTGGAAACATGGTTAGAAAAAAATCCAAAAAATACACAGAGCTTACAGAAGCAGAAAAAGAAATGCTTCAAGAAATGATCATCACCTATCAAAGCGTGAAAATGATGTCTCGCTTGATGAAGTGGATAGCATTTTTTCTTTTTTTGCTTATCCTTGATTTTGCATGCCTCATGGATGCGATAGACAACATCTTCGCTCATTTGAAGCAGTGGTTCTCAAAGAATTAGAAAAACTGTCATACAAGCAAAAACTTCGAAAAATTCTTTTTACTATGAATTGGAGATCCAATCATAAGCGTAGTTCAGAATGCAAACCAAGTCGTAAGAGCTCGAGTGTTTTGGTATTCGGCTTTCGATAGATCAAAACTAAATCTGGCTTGATATGACAATCACGACAATTGCGCCATTGACCTGTTAGCGCATGATCTCTCCAATGCGCTTTTAGCGGTTCATTCTCCGCTAACGCTTTGACCAAAAGCAGCAAATCCTTCTCTAGTGTATTAGCATACCTACCTTTGCTTTCACGTTTAAGGTCAGACCGGAATGAACGCGTATAGACAATATAGCAAGCTTAGGTTTTCTTTTCAGATTTACGCATTTCGGTTCTATCTTCGCGTATCATGGTCCTTAAGCTGTCTAATAATGTACGTTCGACGCATCCCATTTCGACATCCTCGATAGCTCGTAATGTTTCCGGATTTGGTTGAAAGATCCAAGCGGTAATGTACGATCTCTAGCAATGCGGGTCATAAACATGCGTACTACATCCGATACAGTTAAACCCGTAGACTTAATAACTGCACTTGCAATTTCTTGAACTTGATCAGGTATGCGGGCTTGAATTTTTCCCATTGCTAAATCCCCTATTCAATTGTAGCACAATGTACTGTACGTTAAGTCTATGTCAAGAGTTTCAACAATAGCTTTTCACAAGAGAACTTAGCAAAATTCAAAAAATTATTAGAGAAAGTTAGCAGAATAAGATATGTTTTGTAGAAGAATATTGGAAAATCCTATTCCCTAACCTTTATTTATGAACCCCATACTTAAAAAAACATATAAATCAATGTGATATATGAATAAAAAAGAGCATAATATCACTAAAAGAGTGTTATAGAAATGATGTGTCATGACGATTCTACCACTCGATAGTGCTTCGATAAGAGAGGCAATAGCGCTTCTTGAACAAGGGAAGTTAGTAGCATTACCAACGGAAACTGTTTATGGATTAGCGGGCGATGCAACCAATGGGAGAGCAATTTCTTCTATTTATTCTACAAAGGGTCGTCCGCAAATTAATCCTCTTATTGCGCATGTCAGCGGCATCGAAATGGCGGAACGTTATGTTAAAATTGACTTTCTTTCACGCCAATTAATGGAGGAATTTTGGCCAGGTCCTTTGACATTGGTTTTGCCTTTAAAGGAACAGCATAATATCCATCCTTTAACAACCTCTGGTTTGAATACCTTGGCTGTTCGTTTTCCAGACAGTCGTTTTGCGGAAGTGGTACAACATTTTGGCCGCCCACTTGCTGCTCCTAGTGCGAATCAATCGGGGCGTCTTAGCCCTACTTCAGCTGAGGCTGTTTTTGCATCTTTGGGGGAATCTGTTCCTTTGATATTGGACGGAGGACCTGCTAAAATAGGGCTGGAATCAACGATTATTAAAATTTGTGGTGAAAATATTTATCTTTTGCGTCCAGGGGGGCTTGCGGCTGATGAAATTGAAGAAGTTGTGGGGAAGCCTTTAAAACGGATAGATCAAAGGGCGGCGATTGAAGCTCCTGGGATGTTAAAGTCGCATTATGCTCCCAATGCCACGGTTCGTTTGAATGTAGAAAAGGTGGAAAATGGTGAAGCGCTTTTAGCATTTGGTTCAAAGCGTGTTATGGGGGCTGAAAATGCCGTTTCTATTTTAAACCTTAGCGAAGATGGAAAGTTAGAAGAGGCAGCCTCTCATTTATTTCAATATATGAAGGAATTAGATTCATTTAAAGTGAGATGTATCGCAGTAGAACCTATTCCATTATACGGATTAGGGGAGGCTATCAATGATCGTCTTATACGGGCTGCGGCTCCAAAGGAGAAATGAACATGGAGCAGGAATTAATTGAAGGGTTTAGGGAAATTGTTGGTGCTAAGCATGCTATAACAGATCAAGCGTTGATTGCACCGTATTTGCTTGAAGAGCGTGGGCTTTTTCATGGAAAAACACCTTTACTTTTACGTCCATCTTCTTGCGCAGAGGTCTCATCGATTATGCAGTTAGCGAGCAAAACGCGCACACCGATTGTGCCACAGGGTGGAAATACAGGGCTTGTGGGGGGACAACAACCAGATGAAAGAGGAGAGGGCGTTCTTTTATCCATGGAGCGATTAAATAAGATTAGAGCTATAAATATTGAAGGAAATTTTGTTGTTGTAGAGGCTGGTGTTATTTTACAGGATTTACAGAAAAAAGTGGATGAATCAGGTCGTTTTTTCCCTCTTTCTTTGGCATCTGAAGGTTCTTGCCAAGTAGGAGGAAATCTTTCGTCGAATGCTGGAGGGACAGCTGTTTTAGCCTATGGCAATATGCGTGATCTTTGTCTTGGTTTAGAAGTTGTTTTACCGGATGGGCGTATTTTAGATGATTTGCGTTTTGTTAAAAAAGACAATAGCGGTTACGATTTAAAAGATCTTTTTATTGGTGCAGAAGGTACATTGGGTGTTATAACCGCAGCCGTTTTGAAGATGTTTCCAAAAATAAAAGGAAAAGCTGTTGCTTTGGTGGGATTATATAGTCCGGCGAAGGCTTTAGAGTTTTTATCTCTGGCTCAAGAGTATGGAGGAGGGATGTTGACAGGTTTTGAGCTCATGGGAAATCTCAGTTTGCAAATGGCTTTAGATTATAAGATGTGTGAGAAGCCTCCTCTTCAGCGGAAACATGAATGGTATGTATTAATGAACATTTCATCGTTGCAAGGCAATGATGAGGCGTTATCGGTATTGAGTACTATTTTAGAAGAAGCTTTAAAGAATGCGGTGATAGAAGATGCAGTTGTTGCGCAATCTTTAAAACAGCAAGATTTTTTTTGGCAATTACGAGAAAGTATATCATTAGCACAAAAGTTAGCAGGAGGGTCCATTAAGCATGATATTGCAATCCCACTTGCTTCTATTCCTGATTTTATTGCTGATGCAGCGCTTATTGTTGAGGATATTGCTCCAGGAGCACGGGTGATTTGTTTTGGACACATGGGCGATGGAAATTTACATTATAATATTACACAACCTGTAGGAGCTGATACGACAGTGTTCTTGCAGTTATGGTCAACAATGAATCATCGCATTCATAGTTTAGTGGTGGACTATAGAGGTGCATTTTCTGCTGAGCATGGAATTGGTCAGCTTAAGCGCGAAGAACTTCGTTCTTTTAAATCGCCTGTCGCATTGGATATTATGCAAGGGATTAAAAAAACGTTCGATCCTTTAGGGATAATGAATCCTGGAAAAGTATTATAATTCAAGAATGGTGATCATGCATTTTTGTTTAGATTTTAATAACCAAAAAAGAAACCAGTTGTTTTTTATTCAAACTTTTAATAATCCAATGAGAAAAAGCTGCTAAAGGGTGTATGTTATTTAAGATAAATTGGGATAATGTATATGGCTAATCAATGCTTTAATCAGGCAAAAGCGGTGCTTGAATTTCGGTTAGATCCGTGCCATTTGCCACAAACGACGACATATTTTTCATCCAAAACGGGTAATCAGGTTATTTGTTCGTTAAATGAGCGTGGTGTTTCTTTTAAAACGGATATGCCTTCAAGCTTATCGCATTTAATACCCCCTTATCATTTTCAAGGAATTGCAGCACGTACCGTAAAAACGCGTTCAGGAGAAAGAGCTGTTGCATTAGAATTACTTCATGCCGATGAGGAAGCTTGTATACCGCTTTTGGTTTCCAGAGATTTGAATAATGTTCTTCTGGATTGGCGGTTATGGGCGGATACTTATGGCCTTCCCATGCTTATGATCAATGAAGATAATCGCATTCTGGTTGTAAAAGATCGTTCTGATTTACATCGATTTTTTGGTACAACAGCACATTCTAAACAAAAGCATTTTTTACTTCGTTATAGCAATCCGTTAGGCTTGCGTTTGGTGATTGCGAATCGAATTGCACTCCAGTAAATTAACATGCATTCATTTTTGTACTACCGTCAGCATTTATCTTGTTGTGCTGTAAAACATCGTTGTTTGGGGAGGTAACATAAGGCATGTAAACTTCACACATGAAGTGTTTTTAGAAGATATGGCGAATATTCTTAAGTTTGCTTGTAGGTCTTTGTGTAAGTGCAGCATATTAATGAGAATTCAGACCTTTACAGACGGGATTTGGTGTGACTTTTGGTTCTTTAAAACAAAGAGAAAGTCAATGATTGTAAATGAGAGTTTTTTGACACCATACATTGGCAGCAGGAATCGATGATGTAAAACGCTTTTTTCAGAGAGGTAAAAACGGTTTTCATAACAATAGAAACTGTTTTTTTGCGGTATAATTTTGGGTTTTTGCCACATTATTAAAAACACCAGAAGATTACTGGAAGTGTTTTTGAATTTTTTTATAAATCATTTCTTCATGTTGAATGAAAGCTTTGAATATTGCAGAATATTCTTATTTCATCTCTCTTTTATAATCAAAATCATTTAGATAGAAAGGGTTATCGTAATATTGAGAATTGGAAAATACAATGATGGTATAGGTTTTTATTTTTATTCCAGAAAGCTGGCAGAATGGATTTATACTATTTGCAGGTAGTGTCGTAAAATGGGAATGATAAGCATGAGAGATATTGTTTAAGAGTTTGTATGTGAATAACATAACTATCTTTTTTGGGCATTTCATTTTTCGTAAAAGCGGAATTTCACTAAAAACGCGATAAATAAAAGAAATGATAGTATATACGTTTTTCCTCAGGATTTTATAAGAAAGAAAGTGTTTATAAAAATGATGAGAAAATGCGTTTAAAGTAAAGACAACAGTAAAATGATTATTTTATATTACATCTTCAGATTCAGAAAATTTTCCTATTTTATCATGAGTAGATATCCTATTTACAATATTTGATTGTTCAAAGGAAAGCACACTCATTTTTTCAAAATTATGGTCAACGTAAAACAGTGAGAAAATTTTTGTATCATGCTCTTATATAAAATAAGAAAATCGTAAAAAAAGAATATTCAAAGGATTTAATTTTCTCGCGCAACGGCTCTCCATCCGATATCTCGACGAACAAAACCTTCTGGCCAATCAATACAATCAACAGCTTCATAAGCACGTTTTTGTGCATGGGTAATCGTTTTTCCTGTTGCTGTTATATTGAGTACACGTCCACCATTTGCAATGAGTTCTCCATCACGCAACACTGTACCAGCTTGAAAAACTTTCACATCGAGAAGAGTGTTTACTTGATCAACGTTACGGATAACAGTACCTTTTTGGGGAGAGTCTGGATAACCATTAGCAGCCATAACAACGGTGAGAGCTGTTTTTTCAGACCACCGAAGAGGCTGATTTTCAAGTTTTCCTTGAGCTGCAGCAAGAAAAATTGGCAAAATATCATCTTTGAGGCGCATCATTAAAACTTGACATTCAGGATCACCGAATCGTACGTTAAATTCAATTAATTCGGGTCCTTTTTGCGTTATCATTAATCCGACGAAGAGAATACCTTTAAAGGGGGCACCCATTTCTTTCATGCTTTTTAAAGCTGGTTCAACAATTTCTTTGAGAGTACGATTCACTATTTCTTGGGTCATGATGGGCGCTGGTGAATAAGCACCCATACCACCGGTGTTTGCTCCAGTATCCCCATCACCTACACGTTTATGATCTTGAGCAGATCCAAAAGGAAGAGCAACTTTACCATCACAAAGGCAGAAGAAGCTTGCTTCTTCACCTTCAAGAAAAGATTCTACAACAATTTTGTTTTCTGCATCTCCAAATGTACTTTTGAAGCAGGCATCAACTGCGTTAAACGCTTCTTCCATAGTTGTTGCAACCACGACACCTTTGCCAGCTGCTAAGCCATCAGCTTTAATAACAATGGGAACACCTTGTTGCTGAATGTAAGCTTTAGCTTTAGAGGCATCATTAAAGCATTGGTAACTTCCTGTAGGAATGTTATTCTTCCGACATAAATCTTTTGTAAAGGCTTTTGAACCTTCTAGTTGAGCAGCTTTTTGAGTAGGACCAAATACACAGATGTTAGCGCTATTAAGAGAGTCTGTTATACCCGCCACCAAGGGTGCTTCTGGTCCTACAATTACAAGATCAATAGAATGTGCCTTACAAAAATCAATAACAAGGGGATGGTCATCAATGTTCAAATTAATATTTTCACCAAATTCTGTTGTTGCAGGATTTCCAGGAGCACAATATAACTTTGTTAGCAGTGGTGATGCTGCTATTTTCCATGCTAAAGCATGTTCTCGTCCACCTGAGCCAATAAGAAGAATATTCATTGCTTGCTCCTCTCATAAAAGATAATTAATCTCATCCTCTTCTCATAAGAATGAAATGTCTCTATCGCAAGACCAAAGGTAAATCATTTGATGAAAAAAAATAAAAATATCGCGCATGTTCAGTCCTATGATAGCCAAGGACGGGTTATGGATGCATCTTCCAAACAATGGGTCTACAGCTTCCTTCCCCGTTCTTTATGGTTTTATGCGCAATTGGCGCGTTGGGATCGACCTATCGGTTGGCAATTGTTGATGTGGCCTTGTTTTTGGTCAACAACAATGGCTTTTTTCTCTTATAACATGCATTACGATACTCTTTTATCAATGTTTCTTCATTGGGTTTGGTATCTTTTTCTTTTTTTTCTGGGATCTATTGCTATGCGAGGGGCAGGATGTACTTGGAATGATCTTATTGACCATAAAATTGATGCTCAGGTAGAAAGGACACGTTCTCGCCCATTGCCAACAGGACATGTGAGTCGGTTTCAAGCGAGAGTTTTTATCCTTGTGCAATGTTTTGTTGGTTTAGTCGTTTTATCACAATTTAATAGGTTTAGTTTTTTTCTAGGTATTTCGTCATTGATAGCTGTTGCATTTTATCCTTTTATGAAACGCGTAACATATTGGCCGCAGTTTTTTTTAGGCGTTGCATTTAATTGGGGGGCATTAATGGGGTGGGCTGTTGTCTTTGGAAGTTTAAGCTGGGCACCAATCTTGCTTTATGTGGGATCAATTTTGTGGACCATAGGATACGACACAATCTACGCACATCAAGATAAAGAAGATGACGTTACTGTTGGTGTCCGTTCTACGGCTCTTCTTTTTGGTAAAGCAACCAAGCGTGCTTTAGTATTTTTGTATGGTGGTTTTGTGATGTTCGTTAGTCTAGCATTTTATTTAGCTGGAGTCCCTGTTCTTAGTTTTTTGGGGATTTTTGTGGCAAGTATCCATATGTTTATTCAAATTAAAGTCATTGATATAGATGATAGTTCACAATGCCTCAGGCTTTTCAAATCTAATTCGCTTATTGGTTTTGTGATTTTTTCTGGTTTAGTATGTGGGGGTATATGGATGATATTTTATCCTGCGGTCTAAAAATAAGTTAGCTAAAATCATAGTTTCTACTGAATACAGTATGTTTTTTTTAATAAGCTTGTTGCTAATCTATTTTTAAGCAATACAGTAGAAAATATCACCAATTAACCTTTACAGTGAAAATAAAATTCTTCTATTTAAATAGAATAAATCATCTTCTTTTAGAATTTTTCGAATAAAAAATATTTGTTTAATTGTTGCGAAGAAAAAATCTTCATAACGATGAAGTTTGAAGGATTAGGGATAAAGTTTTTGTCTTTTCCAATCGCTGTGTTCAACACAATCCCGTGTAAAAAGCAAACGATCATGTAAACGAAATGGGCGATCGCACCAGAACTCTATAGAAAGGGGTTTAACACGAAACCCAGACCAATAAGGTGGTCGTGGAATATTGCCTAGAGCATAACGCGCAGTATATTGAGCAATTGCTTTTTCGAGCACAAAACGATTGTCTAAAGGTTGAGATTGTTTAGAGGCCCATGCACCAATTCGACTACCACGTGGTCGCGATTGGAAATAGGCATCGGCTTCCTGTTGACTTACTTTTTCAACGATTCCTCTAATTCTGACTTGACGACGGAGTGATTTCCAATGAAAACCTAAGGATGCTTTCATTGATTTTAAAATTTCTTGTCCTTTACAGCTTTCATAATTGGTATAGAAGACGAATCCTTGGGGACTGTAGTCTTTGAGGAGAACCATACGAACATTAGGGAGTCCTGTTTCGTCAACTGTTGCTAATGCCATAGCATTCGGATCATTTATTTCACTTATCGTTGCCTCTTCAAGCCACTTTGCGAAAAGTTCAAAAGGTTTTTGCATTTTCATAAAATGATCATCTGTTGGTATTTTTGTGCTCATAGTTTCTCCAAATATCAGTGAGCATGGGTGAGGCATTTTCTCATTTACTTGATCATCAAGAAGTTACAGTACTATTTTTTCTTATTTTCAAAAAGCCAATGCTATCGTGTATTTCTATGGTAGTTTAATTATTTTTTACTTTAGCATAGACTACAAGGAGCTATATTAAATAAATGTCTCATTTTATCTGGTATTTTAGTTTATTGATAGACATATAAAGAGAAAAGAAGAAATTATTCTCTAGAATAGACTAATGAAGCTATAAGGGATATTGAACAACGTATCAGTTGATATTTTGAAAACGAAGAAATTGAAAAGAGGGCAATATGCGTGATCCCTACACGATTCTGGGTGTGGCACGTACCGCAAAATCGCAAGAGATTAAATCGGCATTTAGAAGATTAGCGAAGAAATATCATCCAGACCATAATAAAGATGATACAAAGGCTAAAGAGAAATTTGCTGAAATTAATCAAGCCTATGAAATTATAGGTGATAAAGATAAAAAGGCACAATTTGACCGCGGTGAAATTGATATGGAAGGAAAACCGCTTTATCAAGCCTATGGTGCTGGTGAAAATTTTAGCAATAAACAAAATCCCTTTTCAGGAAGAGCAAAGGGATTTGATTTTTCCTCTTCAGGTGGTGCAAGTTTTGATGCGAGTGATATTTTTCGGGATCTGTTTGGAGGAGGAGGTAGCTTTTCGAATTCCACACACTATAACCGTCCCCAACAAGGAGCACATGTTCGTGCTAATCTTGCCATAACATTAGAGCAGATGGTTGGCGCAGAAAAGGTGGAGGCTGTTTTTCCAAATGGAAAAAAGTTAAAAATTAAACTTCCAGATTATATTGAAGACGGACAGACTATTCGTTTAAAAGGTCAGGGAGAAGAGGTACCTCACGGGCAAGCAGGAGATGCGTTGATAACCATTCAGATTCAAAAACATCCTCGTTTTCGGGTTGAAGGAAAAGCACTCCATCTTGATTTACCAGTTTCTCTTAAACATGCTGTTTTGGGAGCAAAAGAAGAAGTTGAGACGTTGGAGGGGCGTGTGGTTTTAACGATTCCTGCGTGGTCAAGTTCTGATCGCGTTTTACGGTTGAAAGGGAAAGGGCTTCGTTTAAAAAATGGTACAAGAGATGATCTTTATGTGCATGTTCGCATTATGTTGCCGGGAGATGAAAATGCCGCCGCACTAGAACAGTTTTTGCAAATGCAACAAGATTAATTTTAAAAATTTTATATATAAAAGCGTAGTTTTTGTTTGATTTTAAACCAATTGCTTGAAGAAAAAGTTGACCTGTGTCATAGGCAGGTGAATAATACTAATTTTAAGTAACAATGGGGCAGTGCTGATGGCTAAGGGTAATGGTTTATTGTACGGTAAGCGTGGTTTAATTTTGGGGTTGGCCAATAATCGCTCCATCGCTTGGGGAATCGCTAAAGCGGCAAGTAGCGCAGGGGCAGAGCTTGCTTTTACCTATCAGGGTGAAGCAATGAAAAAGCGTGTCGAGCCTTTGGCTGAAGAATTAAAGGGATTTGTTTGTGGACATTGTGATGTTTCTGACAGTGTCTCTATTGATACGGTCTTTAGAGAAATAGAGAAGAAATGGGGAAAACTTGATTTTTTAGTTCATGCTATTGGTTTTTCTGATAAAGATGAATTAAGTGGTCGTTATATTGATATCAGCGAATCAAATTTTATGATGACGATGAATATTTCCGTTTATTCCCTAACAGCTCTAACGAAGCGTGCAGAAAAATTGATGCCAGATGGTGGTTCAATCTTGACACTAACCTATTATGGTGCAGAAAAGGTTGTTCCCAATTATAATGTAATGGGGGTTGCCAAAGCCGCTCTTGAAGCGAGCGTGAAATATTTAGCGGTAGATTTAGGTCCCCAAAATATTCGTGTTAATGCTATATCTGCTGGACCAATTAAAACGTTAGCGGCTTCTGGTATTGGTGATTTTCGTTATATTTTAAAATGGAATGAATATAATGCTCCATTACGTCGTACGGTAACAATTGAAGAGGTTGGTGATTCTGCGCTTTATTTTCTTTCAGATTTGTCTCGTTCTGTTACCGGTGAAGTCCATCATGTCGATTCGGGTTATAATATCATAGGTATGAAGGCAGTTGATGCACCAGACATTTCTGTCGTTAAAGAATAAAGTTTGGTTTATAAGATTTTATTAGACAGCAGTAATTTGACCAAATTTAAGGTGTCCAAGAGTATTTGGGAGAAAAGAGTTGTCTTGTGTATAGCACACAACATACGTTATCGTTGTATATATTTGACAGAGAAATGGATCTTTTTTCATGTCGCATAATACATTTGGTCATTTGTTTCGTGTAACAACATGGGGTGAAAGTCATGGTGCTGCTCTTGGTTGTATCATTGATGGTTGTCCACCTGGAATTATTTTTACTCTTGAAGAAGTTCAAGCTTATCTTGATAAACGCAAGCCAGGACAATCAAAATATACAACGCAGCGCCGAGAACCAGATGAAGTAGAGGTCCTTTCAGGAGTTGTTGTTCAAGACGATGGAACGACATTGGTGACAACAGGTACACCAATTTCTCTGTTGATTCGAAATACAGATCAACGCTCTCAAGATTATGGAGCAATTGCTCATCAGTATCGTCCAGGACATGCGGATTATACTTATGATATTAAATATGGCATTCGTGATTTTCGAGGCGGGGGACGTGCTTCGGCACGGGAGACGGCAGCACGTGTTGCAGCAGGTGCATTTGCTCGTAAAATCGTTCCTGGTTTGATTGTACGAGGAGCAGTGATAGCAATTGGTCCTCATAATATTAATCGTGATCGTTGGGATTGGTCAGAGGTTGATAATAATCCTTTTTTTACAGCTGATGCAGAGATGGTTCACATTTTTAGTGACTATATCAGTAAACTCCGTAAAGAGGGGACATCTGTTGGTGCGGTTGTTGAGATCGTTGCAGAAAATGTTCCGGCAGGTTTAGGAGCCCCTATTTACGCAAAGCTTGATCAAGATATTGCCTCGTTACTTATGTCGATTAATGCGGTAAAAGGTGTGGAAATTGGTGATGGTTTTGCGGCAGCCCGCTTGAGGGGAGAAGAAAATGCCGATGAAATGCGAATGGGAAATGATGGAAAACCGCTTTTTTTATCCAATCATGCTGGTGGTATTTTAGGGGGAATATCGAGTGGACAGCCAATTGTTGCACGTTTTGCTGTAAAGCCTACTTCATCAATTTTAACACCTCGTCGTTCCATTGATGTTGATGGTCATGATATAGACGTTATAACAAAGGGACGTCATGATCCATGTGTTGGGATTCGTGCCGTTCCTGTTGGTGAGGCGATGGTTGCTTGTGCTATTGCTGACCATTATCTAAGACATCGCGGTCAAGTTGGGTGATTGAAAAGGTGAACAATGGCGTATGATGAAAAAAAAATTGTTTCTGCACTTAAAGCTTTTGAACGCGGTGAAATTGTTGTGGTGACAGATGATGATGACCGTGAAAATGAGGGTGATTTAACTGTTGCTGCAGCGCATTGTACAGAAGAAAAGATGGCGTTTATTCTTCGTCACACAACAGGTATTGTGTGCACACCTATGCCAAAAAAAGAAGCAAAACGGTTTAATCTTTCTCCTATGGTACCAGATAATAACTCTGCACATGGGACGCAATTTACGGTTACTGTTGATTTTAAACACGGCATAACAACAGGAATTTCAGCGCATGACCGTACATTAGCTGTACGTAATCTTGCGAATTCAAATGCAAGTGCGGATGATTTTGTTCGTCCAGGGCATGTTTTTCCTTTAATTGCGCATGAAGGGGGGGTGCTCATGCGTTCAGGTCACACGGAGGCCGCTGTTGATTTATGTAAATTATCTAATTTGCCGCCGGTTGGTGTTATCGGTGAATTAGTCAATGATAATGGAAGCGTTAAACATGGCGATCAGATTATGAAATTTGCGCAAGAACATCGGTTGCATATTATAACGGTTGCAGATTTAATTTCTTACCGCCAACGTAAGGAAATATTGATCAAGCATGTTGGAGAAATGCTTATTGAAACATCTGTAGGTCCCGCTATTGTTCAAAGTTATCAACTCCCTTGGGAAGTCGTTCAGCATATTGCAATTGTTTTTGGTGATGTCCGTGAGGGTGAGAATATTCCTGTGCATTTACATCATGAAAACATTATAAGTGACGTTTTTTGTCAAACTTCAGATATTATGGTGATGATGCGGCGTATGATGGAAAAAGAAAAACGTGGCGTATTTATTTATTTGCGTGAAGGATCTGTTATACAATCAACTGTTGGTATTCAAAACATGACAAGAAACAGTTCAGAAAACCATGTGCAGGCGATTGAACGCGAAGAAGAATGGCGCAAAATTGGTTTAGGATCACAAATTTTAAAATATTTAGGAATAGGCTCTGTTATTGTTTATGCTTCTAAAGAGCATCATTATGTAGGTTTGGAAGGTTTTGGAGTTCGTATATCCAGAACAGATATTTTTTGAGGTTCATATGAAAAAAGAGATACAAGAGGGGGATATTACGACCTTAAGCTTTGAGCAAGCGCTTAAGCAACTTGAAGTTATTGTCGAAAATTTGGAACGTGGCGATGTGCCTTTGGAACAATCCATTGATATTTATGAACGCGGTGAAGCGCTTAAAAAGCATTGTGAAAAACTCTTAAGAGTTGCTGAAGCTAAAGTTGAAAAAATCCAGCTTTCAGAAGAAGGTTCTCCAGAAGGAGTGGAACCACTTGATGCTAAATAATTTAAATCTTTTTGGATATTTATTGTGGGACTTAAGAGAAGCAATAACCTTAGTTTATAAATAGAAAGTTTTATTGATTTCTTTTTTATAAAATAAGTTAAAAATGAGGAAATTATAGCTCATCTCAAATAGAAAAGAGCATTTTTCAGTAAAAAAGATGCAAAACTGTAAATAAAAGAGTAGAGAAGATATATTTTTATCATTGTGTTTTCTTGAGTTAAGATAATAGAAAGGATTTTTTTTGTCTCAGGTCTTAACACCATTGCTTGACCGTGTTTGTTTTCCGCAAGATTTGCGGGCATTGCCTGAGTCTGATTTGGTACAGTTGGCTGATGAGTTGCGGACCGCAACAATTGATGCGGTTTCTGTAACAGGTGGTCATCTTGGCGCGGGACTTGGTGTTGTTGAGCTCACTGTTGCATTACATTATATTTTTAATACACCAGAGGATAGGATTATTTGGGATGTTGGTCATCAAACCTATCCACACAAGATTTTAACGGGGCGTAGAGAAAAAATTCGCACATTACGTCAAGAGGGCGGATTATCGGGTTTTACAAAACGTTCAGAAAGTGTGTATGATCCATTTGGAGCGGGGCATTCGTCTACTTCTATTTCAGCGGGGCTTGGTATGGCGGTGGCAAGTGCTTTGAAAGCAGAGACAAGACGCAATATCATAACTGTCATTGGTGATGGTGCAATGTCTGCGGGCATGGCTTATGAAGCAATGAACAACGCTGGTGCTTTGAATGCACGCTTGATTGTTGTTCTTAATGATAACGATATGTCTATAGCACCACCTACAGGTGCTATGAGTGCACATCTTGCACGATTAGTGTCTCGTCCTTCTTATCGTCATTTGCGTGAACGCGTAAAGATGTTGAGCGAAAAATTGCCAAAGTTTTTTTTGGATAAAGCCCGTCGTTCAGAGGAATTTGCGCGTGGCCTTTTGGTTGGGGGAACTTTATTTGATGAGCTTGGCTTTTATTATGTTGGCCCCATAGATGGGCACAATTTGGGGCATTTATTGCCTGTTTTTAAAAATGTTCGTGAATATCCTAATGGTCCTGTTTTGGTGCATGTTGTAACCCATAAGGGAAAGGGATATCCACCTGCAGAGGCCTCGTCTGATAAATATCATGGTGTTAATCGTTTTGATGTCACGACAGGAAAACAGGTAAAAGCATCAAGTAATATTCTACCCTATACCAAGGTATTTTCTAAAGCTTTAATAGAAGAAGCTCGCCATGATGATAAGATTGTTGGCATAACAGCAGCGATGCCAACAGGGACAGGTCTTGATTCTTTTGCGAAAAAATTTTCTGAAAAAATGTTTGATGTTGGTATCGCTGAGCAACATGCCGTAACTTTTGCGGCAGGACTTGCTTGTGAAGGGTATAAGCCTTTTGTTGCAATTTATTCTACTTTTTTACAGCGTGCTTATGATCAAATTGTTCATGATGTATCAATTCAAAAATTACCGGTACGTTTTGCTATTGACCGAGCAGGTTTTGTGGGGGCAGATGGTGCAACACATGCTGGAAGTTTTGATATTGTTTTTTTGGCCACTCTTCCTGACTTTGTTGTTATGGCACCTTCTGATGAGCTTGAACTGATGCATATGGTGCGTACAGCTGCAGCTTATGATCAGGGACCAATTTCTTTTCGTTATCCGCGTGGTGAGGGGATTGGTATAGATTTACCGCAACGTGGTGAGTTATTAGAAATTGGAAAAGGGCGCGTTCTGCGTGAAGGAAATAGAATCGCTTTGGTTTGTTTTGGAACGCGGATGTCAGAAGTGTTGCAAGCTGCTGATGCGTTGGAGGCTGAAGGATTGTCTACAACGGTTGCAGATGCACGGTTTGCAAAACCTTTAGATAAGGATTTGATGCGTCGTTTGGCACGTGAGCATGAGGTATTGGTGACAATTGAAGAAGGGGCAATCGGTGGATTTGGAGCGCACATATTACAATTTTTAGCGCAAGAAGGGCTCTTAGAGCATGGTTTGAAAGTTCGTACACTAAAATTTCCTGATGAATATTTGAATCATGGTTCACCAGAAAAAGTTCTTTCACGTGTCGGACTTGACGCTATGGGTATTTTAAGCACGGTTTTTGCTGTTTTGGGACGCGAGATTCGAACAGAATAGAAAATTCGAGTATGAGATGGCTTCCAGAAAAAGACTCGATATTTTTTTAGTTGAAAAAAACTTTTTTACGACACGTTCACGCGCACGTGATGCAATTATGCGCCAAACTGTTAAAGTTAACGGAGAAATCGTTTTTAAAGCTGGGCAAATCGTTTTTGATGATGCAGAGATTACCGTTTGTGATCCAGCACAGAATTATGTTTCTCGGGCAGCGTTAAAATTGATTGCTGCACTTGATGCATTTCCAATTATAACAGATAAAGTGACAGCCATTGATGTTGGTGCATCAACAGGTGGTTTTACGCAAGTTCTCTTAGAGCGTGGAGCAGATCATGTCATTGCCGTTGATGTTGGGCAACATCAATTTGATAAACGTTTATTGGGCAACAGTGCTATAACGTTATTAGAAGGCTTGAATGTCAGAGATTTTAAACAGGAACATTTAGGTGGGCGAGAAATTGATCTTATCGTTTCAGATGTTAGCTTTATTTCGCTCAAACTTGCATTGCCTCCCGTGTTGTCTTTAGCCAAGAAGGGAGCCCAAGCTGTTTTACTGGTAAAGCCTCAGTTTGAGGTTGGTCGTAAACACTTTAGTAAGGGAGGAATATTAAGTCCATCAAGTGCTAAAAAAATTGCTGAGGCGCTTTTTGTTTGGTTAAATACACAAACAGGGTGGAGTGCAAAAAGTTTAATTTCTTCCCCTATTACAGGTGGTGATGGCAACGTGGAATATTTACTATTCGGAGAAAAACAAGAGTGAATGACAATGTCATAATCGATCATATCGGAGCAAATGGTTATGGTACTGCTAAGACGTCTCACGGCTTCGTTTCTGTTCCTTTTACTTTACCAGGAGAGTGTGCTGAAATTACGGTTCATGGAAAATATGCAACATATATAGCATTAAAAGAAAAATCATTAGAACGCATTGATACTCTTTGTCAGCATTTTGGAGAATGTGGAGGGTGTACTCTTCAGCATTGGCATATGGATGCTTATCGCGTATGGAAACAACAATTGGTTGTTGATGCGCTTAAAAAGTATGGACTTAATAATGTTGTTGCGCCTTTAATAGAATGTAAACCTTATAGCCGACGGCGGATTACTCTAACAGCATCTATGACCCCACAGGGGCAAAAAGTTGGTTTTAACCGTTATCTCTCTCATGAGATTGTAGCTCTTGAGGAATGTCCAGTAAGCCGTCCAGAGCTTATTTCTCAGTTGCATAATATTAGAGAGCTCTGTGCTTTTCTAAGCAGCTCTGCCAAACGGTTTCATGTTACGATAACATGTGTTGAAAATGGTTTAGATGTTGCTTTAAGCGGTTGCATTATACACCATGAATCACTTCGTCAGAAAATGATCAGTGCTGCTCTTTCATATGGGATTATACGTTTATCTGTTGACGGTGAAGTTTTGGTTGAACGAGAAAAACCAGAGATTTACTTTGGAGATGTCCGTGTTGAATTTCCTTCTGGTGGTTTTCTGCAAGCAACTTGTGAAGCTGAAAATATAATGGGCAATATTATTTTGACTCATTTTAAAAAAGTAAAGAATGCTGTTGATTTGTTTTCAGGGGTAGGAACATTTACCTTGCGTATGGCAAAAAAGATGAATGTTCATGCAGTAGAAAATAATGAAGATGCATTAAGAAATCTAAATACAGCAGCACGTTTTGCGACTGGTTTAAAAACGTTCACTTGTGAAAAACGTGATCTTTTCCGACATCCCCTTTCTGTAAAGGAACTTGAATGTTTTGAGAGTGTTGTTTTTGATCCTCCCCGTGCTGGTGCAGAGCAACAAGTACGTGAATTAGCGAAGACAACAGTATCACGTGTTGTGGCAATTTCTTGTAATCCTACTACATTTGCTCGTGATTTATCTCTTCTTGTTGCAGGGGGGTATACAGTAGAAAAAATCATACCGATTGATCAATTTTTATGGTCACCACATGTCGAAATTGTTGCTGTTTTGAGCAAAAAGAAAAAAAAGAAAGGTTGGAAACTTTAGCCTAATTTTTTTTAATGCTATGAAGATTTTTTAAAAGTTGACCTGTGTATTATTATAAAATCTCTCCAAAATTTATCTATAATAATAATCTTTTTCTCGTTGAGTTAAGAGCACTGAATGTAGAAAGTGTTTTTTTTCTTTTAAGCTTTTTTATTATGAAATATAAAAGACAAGTTACCCCACACAAAAAAACCACAAAAGACTAATGTATTACGAAGAAGATGTGTCTGAATAAGCCTGTGCCGTCGTTATATTTGCCATCCCCTAATGTTTCTTAAAACTCTTGGTACTTGAGACGGCCCATAAGAGGAATCTTTAGTTCTTTCTTGTACAGTTTTTATCCATATAACTCTCCCTGCCTGTAACGTATAAACGAATGATTTTGATTGATCCAACAGACACAGATTTAAAATGAGAGAATCTTACGGTATTCAAGGTTCTAATAAAATATGAATAACGCTAGATTATCTTTATAAATCAATTCATTGTAACATCCCCCTCACAAAATGGTCGTAATAGACGAGAAGGAGGCAATACTGGGAAGGAATGAGCAAGCTTATTCCTCTATAAGCGCAGTTCCACCGATTGTCATATTATTGATTCGAAGATGAGGTTGACCAACACCAACAGGGACATTTTGCCCTGCTTTTCCGCACATGCCAATACCATTATCAAGTTTGCTATCATTGCCAATCATTGTAATACGTTTCATGGCATCTGGTCCATTACCGATAAGGGTTGCACCTTTAATAGGCGCTACAATTTTACCATTTTCTACTCTGTAAGCTTCAGTACATTCAAAGACGAACTTTCCAGAAGTGATATCAACTTGTCCTCCGCCAAATGAAACAGCGTAGATACCGTTTTTGAATGATGATAGAATTTCTTCAGGTGTTTTATCGCCTCCTAGCATGATCGTATTAGTCATCCGCGGCATTGGTGCATGTGCATAGGATTCACGCCGTCCATTTCCAGTTGGATTAACCCCCATAAGTCGAGCATTTAGTCTGTCTTGCATAAAGCCAACGAGTTTTCCATCTTCAATAAGAACATTATATCCTGATGGGGTTCCTTCATCATCAACAGTAAGTGAACCACGGCATTCGGGAATTGTACCATCATCAACAACTGTAACACCTTTTGCGGCAACTTGTTGGCCAAGAAGTCCAGCAAAAGCAGAAGTTTTTTTGCGGTTAAAGTCACCTTCCAATCCATGACCTACGGCTTCATGAAGCATAACACCGGGCCATCCATTGGCTAAAACAACATCAAATGTTCCTGCTGGCGCTGCTTCTGCTTCTAAATTTGTTAAAGCCATACGTAAGGCTTCATCTGCAGCTTTTTTCCAATTGTCTTCATGAATAAATTGGTTAAATGCTTGTCTCCCTCCACATCCATAAAAACCATTTTCACGTCGATTGCCTTCAGCTGCGACCACAGATATAGAAAGTCGCACAAGGGGACGAATATCACGAACCAAATAACCATCTGCACGTAAAATTTCAACATGTTGTAGCGAGCCGGAAAGAGAAACAGTCACCTGATGCAATTTATCATTTTTAGCACGTAAATAGGCATCAATTTTTTGCAAAAGAGCACTTTTTTCTTCAAATGATGGAGAATCAAGGGGATTATGCGGTTGATAAAGTCTTTTGTTTGTTTGTTGAGGTGCTATGCTATAAGTCCCTGCATGATTATTATAGGTAACAGCTTTAGCAGCTTCACTGGCACGTTTGAGTGCAGCAGCTGATAACTCACTAGAGTGAGCATATCCAGTAGCCTCTCCAGCAACAACGCGTAGTCCAAATCCCATATCTTGATGAAATGAGCCGTTTTTAAGCTGTCCATTATCAAATAAAAGAGCTTCGCTTTCTGTATACTCAAGGTAAAGCTCACCATCATCAGCATGATGAAGTGTTTCCTGTATAAGTGATTGCACTTTAGAGGAAGCAATATCAAAATGATCAATCAGCGATTTCATAAGAATTATCCTATTTTTATGGGGGCTTAGAAGATTTTTATCAATCTAATTTTAAGAATCTTTCAAAATATACGATGAGATTTTGATTGTTTAAAATGTATTGATTTCATTCATGTCGGTAAGGTTGCATAGGCGTCGCCAAGACCATGAAGGTCAACAAAACCTCCAATCCCTTGTTCAGGAGTTGTAAAGATAAAATAGGTTGCCATTTTTCCTTTTAAAAAGAGCTGCAATATGTCTTCTTTAAGAAAGGCTTCAGCAACACAATTATCACCAAGACAACGACGATATTCCATTCTGCCCATATTTTTATCGTCAATTTTAATTCCAACGCCAGGACGTAATTCAACGCGAATCGGAACAAAAACACGCATCAAGGCACCTTGCTTTTGAGGAAGTTTATAAAATGTAACGCGCAAGGTAATATCTTGACGCCCTTGTGTGTGAACGTTTTGTACAACTTCACACTGCATGTTAGGTGTACCTGGTGGTAGAGAACACACTTTTGTCCATGCACCATAGGTTTGTGGAGCAGGGACATCTTGTGCATAGGGTGTTTGTGCAAATGCATGACTGATAAAACTACTATAAAGTGTGTAAAGAACAGCACCAATAAAAAAAGTTTTTTTGAGTAATTTATAAAGTATCACAGAAAATCCTATCCGACTCAACACCCACAACCATGCATAGATTTACATAAAAAAATGAACTCCCCATAAAAAACTATAACACAAAATCAGTATTTACCCAAATATATTAATTCATATGATATATTTTTATGATACATTTGTAATGTGGAGAGAACGTTGATTGAAAAAATGTATTTTTATTGCCAATATTTCCATTTACTTTTAGGGGATACGTGCGAAAGAGATATTTCATATTTTCTCAAAAATACGATTGGTCTTAATTGGTCATTTCCATACGCTAGATAATATTTGTCAGATAATATTGGGTTTGTGAATGACAGAAATGGAAAAGGGCTTTGAGTGGAATGTCAGTTTCAGAAGAGTTATCTGTTGTGAATGGTAAATCAACGCCACCAAAATCCGGTATTGGTGATTACATCACATTATTAAAGCCACGTGTTATGTCTCTTGTGGTTTTTACGGCTCTGGTTGGTTTGCTTGTATCGCCTGTTCCTATCAATCCGTTGTATGGTTTTTTAGCAATTTTATGTATTGCTGTTGGCGGTGGTGGTGCGGGAGCATTGAATATGTGGTATGATGCTGACATTGATGCTGTGATGGAACGAACTAAAAAGCGTCCTATTCCCATGGGTAAAATCAGCTCCCAAAAGGCATTTATTTTTGGCATGGTTCTTTCTATGCTCTCGGTATTGGTTATGGGGAGCTTCATTAATTGGTTTGCGGCATTTTTTCTTGCGTTTACGATTTTCTTTTATGTCGTTATCTATACAATTTGGTTAAAGCGTATCACACCACAAAATATTGTTATTGGTGGTGCTTCTGGGGCTTTTCCACCAATGATTGGATGGTCCGTGACAACAGGGACAGTGAGTATTGATAGCTTTTTATTATTTTTAATCATTTTTATGTGGACCCCTCCTCACTTTTGGGCTCTTTCTTTATTTTCATCTCTTGATTATGAGGCTGCAGGTATCCCTATGATGCCTAATGTACGAGGTGAGCATTCAACAAAAAAACAGATTTTATTTTATACTGTTTTGATGGCATTATGCGCTGCTGCTCCGTGTTTTACTGGTCTTGGCGGAATTTTTTATGGTATTTTTTCAACAATTTTAAGCATTATCTTTATTTATTTTGCCTATCGTTTGTGGAAAGCTGATACACATAATGAAACTATTTTGATGGCCAAAAAAACGTTTTTCTTTTCATTACTTTATTTGGCAGCTATCTTTGGAATTCTTTTGATTGAATCTCTTGTTTGGTATTTTATCGCTCTTTAGTCGCGTAAAATGAAGGAGCAAATTTTAAAAGAGCTTTTCTTCAAGAAAATACGATAGAGTGTGTTCTTATACAAAAGATGATATTGCGCGTTTTTTTACATTGCTTATTCATGTATAATGATAGGTTGTTTGAATATGATAAAGCTATAGAGATTAAGGATGATTATGTCTGGACTTCCCCCTTTAACGATACGTCTTTGTAGTCCACGTGGATTTTGTGCAGGGGTTGATCGTGCTATCCAGATTGTTCTGCTTGCATTAAAAAAATATGGTGTTCCAGTATATGTTCGTCATGAAATTGTACACAACCGCTACGTGGTTGAGGGATTACAGCAACGGGGTGCTGTTTTTGTCGAAGAACTTAATGAGATTCCAGAAGAACATCGCAATCAACCAGTTGTTTTTTCTGCTCATGGTGTACCAAAATCTGTTTCAGAAGAAGCACGATGCTATAATTTGTTTTATCTCGACGCAACATGTCCGTTGGTCTCGAAAGTTCATAAACAAGCGATACGACATCAACGTCATGGTCGTCATGTTATATTGATTGGTCATGCTGGTCATCCTGAAGTGATAGGGACAATGGGACAGCTTGAAGAAGGGGTTGTGACGCTTATTGAAACGATAGAAGATGCTTTGCATTATCAACCCAATGATCCAGATAAATTAGGATTTGTTACACAAACAACGCTTTCTGTTGAAGATACTGCAGGAATTATCGATATATTACAACAACGTTTTCCTACATTAGCAGCCCCAGCGGCTGAATCAATTTGCTATGCTACAACGAATCGACAAGATGCGGTTAAAGCAGCGGCAAAGGGGAGTGATTTGTTTTTGATTGTTGGAGCACCAAATTCTTCTAATTCACGACGTTTAGTAGAGGTTGCCGAAAAGTCTGGTGCGCGACAAGCTATTTTAGTTCAGCGCGCTGATGAAATTAATTTTGAAAACCTAAAATCTCTTTCTATTGTCAGTCTTTCAGCAGGGGCTTCGGCTCCTGAAATTATTATTGATGAAATTATTTCAGCGTTTCGTGAGCGTTATGATGTCACAATAGAATTAGCTGAAACAGCGGTAGAAACGGAAAAATTTTTAGTGAGTCGCGAATTACGTGACGTCATTTTAACGTCTCAAGATATGGCTTTCGTCAATGGTCAAGCAAATAATGCAAAAAATGAAAATCAGAATACAGACATGTCTACAACGAAAGCAGAATAATGGCCGTTTATACAGATATTCACCCAAATGATTTAAAAGTGTTTTTAACACGTTATGCAATAGGATCACTTTTGTCTTATCAAGGTATAGAAGAGGGGATTGAAAATTCCAATTTTATGTTAGAGACAACACAAGGGCGATTTATTTTAACACTTTATGAAAAGCGTATTTCAAAAGATGATTTACCTTTTTTTTGTCGCTTGATGCAGCATTTAGGACAACGTGGAATTCCTTGTCCTAAACCTGTTATTCAAAATGATGGAATGATGATCTGTGAATTAGCAGGACGTCCTGCTGCTATTATTACTTTTCTGGAAGGAGAGTGGATCCGCCAGCCCAACATAGATCATTGTGGCGAAGTGGGGATGGGGTTAGCACAATTACATTTAGCAGGACAGGATTTTACACTCAGTCGTAAAAATACTCTTTCTGTTATGGATTGGCAGGTATTGTGGCAACGTTGTCAAACCAAAGAAGATGCATTGTTAAAAGAATTTGGACAAAAAATTGAGTTGGAATTGGCTTTTTTACAGGAAAATTGGCCGTTCAATTTACCAATAGGCATTATTCATGCAGATTTATTTAATGATAACGTTTTTTTTGTGAATCATCGTCTTTCTGGGATGATAGATTTCTATTTTGCTTGTAATGACTTTTTTGCTTATGATTTAGCGATCTGTTTAAATGCTTGGTGCTTTGAGCCTGATCATTCCTATAATCTTACCAAAGCACGTAAGTTATTGGAAAATTATCAAAAAATAAGACCATTGATCCCTTTAGAATTGGACAAGATGGTTTTATTAGCTCGTGGTGCGTCTCTACGTTTCTTACTCACACGTCTATATGATTGGTTTAATACACCGCCTAATAGCTTTGTTATTAAGAAAGATCCATGGGAGTATTGGCACAAGCTTTGTTTTTTCAGTAATGTAAATTCGCTAAGTGAATTAGGTTTTTAAATTTTATGGCAACTCAACAAAAAGTCGTTGAAATTTATACAGATGGTGCTTGCTCAGGGAATCCTGGAATTGGAGGGTGGGGGGCAATTTTACGCTGGAATGGTCATGAACGGGAGCTTTATGGCGGTAAGGTCCATACGACAAACAATCAAATGGAACTCATGGCGGCAATTTGTGCATTAAAGGTGCTTAAAGAGCCCTGTTTGGTCGATCTTTATACAGACTCAGTTTATGTACGTAACGGTATATCTAAGTGGATTGAAGATTGGAAAAAGAATAATTGGCGCACCGCATCAAAAAATCCTGTTAAAAATATGGAGCTATGGCAAGCTCTTGAGGATGCTAGTTCTTGTCATACAGTTAGATGGCACTGGGTAAAAGGGCATGCGGGACATCCAGAAAATGAACGCGCAGATGCCCTTGCTCGCAAAGCAATTACTCAATATCGTGAAAATGGACGTTTTCCAGCATAATTGCTGTTTGAGAGCTTTTTCTTTTATCACGGAGACGCAAGAGGGGTTGGCTGCGTATGGAATATGAATGTTCCACTTAAGGCGTGATCTTTAAAAGAAACTGTATAAAAAATTTTTTGGTTTATTTCTTCTGGTGCGAAATAGAGTGGAGCATTAAAGAGTGTATATTCTGCGTTATCACTGACTTTTCTTGCTGCTCCAATTTGCATTTCTCCTCCATCTAAAAAGAGAGAGGAAGGAGTGGTTTTGTTATTATTTTGTATTTTTATAAGAAGGGTACTGTTATTTTTTTCGGCACTTATTTTTAGTGCATTCTGCGCCATGCGTGGCAAAGAATCTTGCGCCTTTTTTAAGAAGGAAGCAGGAAGCTGTTTATTTTTAAGAGCAGATGGCGAAAAATCAAAGTTAACAGTAAATGGAAGACAGATTTTGTGACATAATCCAAGAGTGAAAGCACCACTTAAATTTTTGCTTGAACTAGAAAGATTGAAGGGCAATATTACTTTATCTTTATAACCTAATGACCAATCATTTTCTGTTTCAAAAAGCTGTGGAGTAGGATAAAAGATTTCATAAGAAATCTGTTGGTTGAAATTAAAAAATGGTGCCATGCCAGAATTACCTGGATTACGCCAGTAAGTTTTCCATTCTGGTTTAAGCTCAATTTCAATAATGCCTTCTCTTATTCCAGAAAGAGAAGGTTCAGTGATCGCTAATCGGATACGACCACCATCTGATTCATACCAAGATGTTGCGAAAAGCTGGAGTTTTTGTTCTGTTTGAGCATTTACAGGAATGTTAAGTAATTCTAAAACTATGAATGTTAAGCTTAAAGTAACTAAAAGCTTTTTATAAAAGAAAGTTGCGATATTTTGTAAATTTGTAAATATATAACTTTTTTTCATTGGAGTTTTATTTTCCTAGTGTGCTAAATGAACAAACTTTTATCATGTAAATTATGGAGAATAACAGATTAATGAAGCGGTGTAATGGCTTTTTAGGTGGACAATTACTCATAGCAATGCCTGGGATGAATGACAAACGCTTTATTCGTTCTGTTATTTATATTTGTGCGCATTCTGATGCCGGTGCGATGGGCATCATTCTCAATCAATTGCATCATATTGATTTTCCGGAGCTTTTGCTTCACTTAGGAATCATAGACAGTGGCCAAAAAAAAAGTCTTTCTGAACCAATAAAACAGTTTCCAGTTCGCTATGGTGGTCCTGTTGATCCTTCGCGTGGTTTTGTTCTTCATTCAGATGATTATGCTTGTGAAGAAACTGTTTTTATTGCAGATAAGATCTGTTTTACTGCGACAATTGATATATTAAAAGCGATCAGTTGCGAACAAGGTCCGCAACATGCACTGGTCGCATTAGGCTATGCTGGATGGAAAGCGGGGCAACTTGAGGCAGAAATTTCTACAAATGGGTGGCTAATCAGTTCTACATCACCTAGTTTTCTTTTTGAAAGCGATTTAAGCTGCAAATATGATAAAAGTTTAACACGCATGGGTATCGATCCAACTTATCTTGCTTCTGAAATGGGACACGCGTAGAGTTTTTTCTAAGCTTTTTAACTTTATTTTATCCCTTATGTTTTTATTTTATAAGAGAAATGGCTCTGAACGAGCGTAATTAATTCTTCTATGGCAATCGGTTTTGTCACAAGTGTACTTTGAACATATTTACAGCCTTCTTGACGGAGGAAGATTGCTTCTTTTTCATTTTCAACACCTTCTGCGATAATTTGCAAATTAAGATCTGTTGCCATATTAATGATAGACTTTAGAACAATTTTCTTCTTAAGAGAGTCGATTGAGATAAGTGAATGATCAAGTTTAACCATATCAAATGGATAACGTACGAGATAGGTCAGAGACGAATAACCTGTTCCAAAATTATCGAGTGCGAGATTCATTCCAAGTGTTTTAATTTGTTCAAGAAAGTGCGCTGATTGTTCAGGATTATTTCTTAAGACAAATTCAGATATTTCAATCATCAGACGCCCTTTGTGGAGCGGATGGCGAAGCAAAGCGGCACGCAATTGACTGATAAAACGAGGATGAATCATTTCTGCGCTTGGTAAATTAATTGAAATAAAGAAAGATTGTTGGGAAAACTTTTCTTGTACATTTATAAGATCAATAATGGCATTATCGATGATAAATTGTGACAAATCCATAACAATTTGTTCATTTTCTACGATTTTTATGAAATCAGAGACATTTAAATTTCCATAAGTGGGATGATGCCATTCTACAATTGTTTCAAAACCAATAATATGTCCGTCTGATAAATTAAGAATAGGATGGTAGAGGATTTTCATCTCATTACGTTTTATGGCATAATGAACATCTTTCTCCAGAGTATTATGTTCGAGACCCAAAGTGCGAAAATTAGGACGAAAAGGTTCAATATGGTTCCCACCCATTTGTTTTGCGCGAATCATCGCTAACTCACTATCATTAAAAATATCTTTAGCCGTCGATCGGCTTTCACTCCATGTAACCAATCCGATAGAGGTTGAAAGGATTATTTTATTTTCTGAAAGTGAAATAGGTGCTGAAATTGTTTTGTGCAAATGATCTGCAAATGCTGCAATTTTTTGTGGTTCGGTTTCACTGAGTAAAATAATTGCAAAGCGGTCTGCTGAAAGACGCGATAAGGTGTCTTGAAAGTTAATGAGACGATTTAAACGACGTGCGATTATAAGCAGTACAGTATCCCCAACTGCTATGCCTAATTTGCGATTAATTTGGCGAAAATTGTCAAAATCAATCATAAAGACAGTCGGTCTAATTTTGATATTTGCTTTCGCTAAAGAGGTATAATTTTGTAGTCTATCAAAGAAAATTTGTTGGTTAGGAAGTCCAGTTAAGCTGTCGTGGATTGCATCATGCAATAAGCGTTCTTCGGATTTTTTATGGTTAGTAATATTGACAATGGTTCCAATAACACGTGTGATTTTTCCATCTTTTTGCATAGCCGGACGTGCACGAAGAGAAAACCAATGATAATAACCACCACCGGAAGAAAGCCGAAAAATTTGATCAATGCGCCCTTTTTTATTTTTAAGAATGATATCCAATACGGCTTGAAAGCGTTCACGATCATCATGGTGCAAGGCTGAAATCCAGTTGCGCATAGGTCCATTGAGGTTATGAATTTCAGTACCAAAAAGGGTTGCCATGTTTGGATGTACAACAATACGGTCACGCTCAATATTCCAATCCCAAATAATATTTCCAGCTCCCTTTGCTGCGAGTACTTGTTGTTCAAGGTCGGAAAATATTCCTTCATGGAAAGCGTCATTAGAAAAAGTTTGTTGCAGGACAGTAAAGCTTATGAGAAGAACAATGAGCACTAATCCCCCCGCTAATGCTGGCTGGATAATATCATTGTTTAAATGTCCAGCTATGCAGGCATAGGCTCCAACGCACCAAAAGCTAACGAGCAACCATGTTGGAATAAGCATAATGGCGCGGTCATAGCTTCTGATTGAGAAATAGATGATTAATATTATACCAAGCACAGCGGTAAGGCCAAAAGACAAACGCGCAATTCCAGCTGCTCTGATGGGATCATAAATAGCAAAGGCTCCTAGACTGCAAAACGCAATGGTCCAAGCGATAGCACCGTAACTAAAATGATAATGCCAGCGGTTAAGGCTGAGATAGGTAAAAAGAAAAATGAAGAGTGTAGCAGTAAGTGCTACTTCTGTACCAGCACGCCAGATTGGTTGGGTTGTGAGTGTAACTGCAAAGAATTTATTTAAAAAGTTGAAGTCAATACCAATATAAAAAAGCACTGCCCAAGCAACTGCCGCTGTTGCAGGAAACAGCCCTGTTCCACGGACGACGAAGAGAACAGTTAACAAAAGCGCTAAGAGACCTGATATCCCAAGAAGAATACCATGATAAAGCGTATAAGAATTAATTGCATCTTTATAAGCTTCAGGTTGCCATAAATAGATTTGCGGTAGATTTGCAGAGTTAAGTTCGGCCACAAATGTAATAACAGCACCAGGGTTAAGGGTAATACGAAAGATATCAGAGTTTGCACTAAGTTGACGATCGAGGGAAAAACCTTCGCTTGGCGTTATGGATTGAATCCTTGATGATCCAAGGTCTGGCCAAAAAAATCCAGAACGTGCCATGCGGTAATGGGGGGCAACGATGAGACGATCAACTTGTTCATCTGTTGGATTTGCAAGAGAAAAAACTGCCCAATTTCCGGAAAATTTTTCATTTTTTGCCTGCACTTCAATACGCCATACAATACCATCTGGTCCTGGTGCTGTACTTGTTTGAAAAATAGAGTTGTTTGTATGGTGAATTTCAATTGCTTTTGAGAGATCAAGAGCAGCATCTTGAGAAGAAATTTTAACTGGTTCAATTGCTTGTGCTGATGTAAGATGGACAAGAGAACTAACGACTACAATGAAAATGATGTCAATTATTTTACGCAAACTCTTCACAATGTCCCACTCTCAATATTTTAGGATGTTTAATTTTCATTTCGACTTTTGAGAAAAAACGTCCACCTTTTATAATTTATTTACATAATAAATTGTTATCACTTTTTCTTAAGTTATGTGATTTTATATACAAATAGACCACACACCCATTTGCTTCAATGGAACCTGAAGCGAATGAAGTTTTATATTTTAAAAGGGCAAAGTTAAACCATGAATTTTCAGATTTCACGGATATACCTTCACTTATTAGAATCTTTATCACATGAAGTATGAATTGGGTAGTTTTGTACACCTCTTTGCCCAATATTTCCAAAACTTATTTAATGAGGAGAGCTTTTGTGGTAAATTTTATGATAAAATATGTGACGTTATTGTGATGCTGCTTTAAAAAGAAGTTTTTACTTTAGCTTGTATGAAAGAGTTGACGTTAAATCATCAAAATTTATGAGGGGGCCTACAGGTCCGACAGCAGTTAGTGTTGGAGTGGAGTTTGTAAAAAGACGATGTGCTAAATCAGTTAATCTTTTAGGAGTGATGAGATTGAGGCGTTCAATTGTTTCCGATATTGGAATTGGTCGACCATAAAGGAGTATTTGGCGAGCAATGAGATGTGCTTGACTAGAGGGATTTTCTTGTGACATTGTCAGATTTGCACGATATTGCGTTTGTGCTCGTTGCAGTTCGTTGGCGTGAATATTTTTGCTGACCTTGGAAAGTTCATCAAGAATCACAGGAATAAGTTCTTTGAGCCCTTCTTGTCCGGTAGCTGCGTGAACACCAAAAAGCCCAGTATCTGAAAATCCCCAATGAAAAGCATAAATAGAATAGCATAATCCACGTTTCTCTCTTACCTCTTGAAAAAGACGTGAAGACATACCACCACCAAGAATGATTGAAAGAATTTGGGCCGCATAAAAATCACGCGCGTGATAAGCACGCCCTTCAAACCCTAGAACAACTTGTGTATCCATTAAATCGCGATATTCACGAAAGTCGCCACCGACATAATTTGCAAGATTAGTAAGAGGTGCGGTTGAATGGGAGCGAAAAGTACCAAGACGACTTTCAACTTCTCGCAAGAAACTTTCGTGCTTTACAGCTCCTGCAGCAACGACAATCATACGATCTGCACTATATTGTTTATTGATGAAATCATGGAGATCAGTAGATGTAAATGATTGAATAGTTTTAGCTGTTCCTAAAATAGAGCGTCCAAGGGATTGATGACGAAAGGCTGTTTCTGTAAAGTGATCAAAAACAATATCATCAGGAGTGTCATGGGCAGCACCAATTTCCTGAAAGATTACTTGTTTTTCTCGTTCTAGTTCATCGTCGTCAAATTTTGAATGCATTAAAATATCGGCTAAAATGTCTATAGCAAGTGGGATATCGCTTTTAAGTACACGTGCAAAGTAAGCTGTTGTTTCAATACTGGTTGTAGCATTGATTTCACCGCCAACATCTTCAATATCGGTTGCAATTTGAAAAGCAGTACGGTTTTCGGTTCCTTTAAAAGCCATATGCTCAAGAAGATGAGCAATACCATGCTGTGTGGAGGTTTCATTGCGTGAGCCCACTTTAACCCATATTCCGAGGGCAACACTATCAATTTGTTGCATTGTATGTGTGGCGATAGTCAAACCATTATTTAGGCGACAGATATCTACATCCATGTATTTACAACTCCATTAAATAAGCTAAATACCTCATTGTAAGGGTATCAGAATCTTCTTGATTTAAATTAATGCAGCTAACTTTAATAAGATGCACGCGATTTTAAAGAAATATAATCTTTTACTATTTTTTCATCATTAGCAAGATTTATAAAATGTTCTTCGTGTTTCATTACATCATTGAGATGAGATGGCCATGGAGCATGAAGGCCACAAGCGCTTTTAATAGTATCAGGAAATTTAGCTGGATGAGCCGTGGCAAGAACGATCATTGGAATATGCGGTTTTTTGTTTTCACGCGCTACTTGAAGAGCGACCGCTGTATGTGGATCAACAAGATAGCCACTTTCCTTATAGACACTATCAATTTTTTGAGCTGTTGCAGCCATGTTGCTTTTCCCAGCGGAAAATAGCGAACGAATATTTTTGAGTTGCTTTTCATCAAGAGTAAAGAGACCCGTTTTTTTCAAGTTTTCCATTGCATTGCGAATCCACATTGGATCACGATTGCCACTTTCAAAGAGCAAACGTTCAAAATTAGAAGAGACCTGAATATCCATAGAAGGTGATGTTGTATGGACTATTGGTTTTGTTTCGTAAGTACCACTGGTCAATGTACGTACAAGGATGTCGTTATCATTCGTTGCGATGACCAGTTGAGCAATGGGTAATCCCATACGGGCTGCGACATAACCTGCAAAAATATCACCAAAATTTCCAGTAGGAACAGTGAATGAAACAGCTCTATCAGGTGCTCCTAAAGAAAGTGCAGATGAAAAATAGTAAACAATTTGCGCCATGATACGCGCCCAATTTATAGAATTAACACCTGAAAGCGCTGTTTTTTTACGAAAATTATGATCATTAAACATTGCTTTGACAAGAGCTTGGCAATCATCAAAATTTCCTTCAATGGCAATGGGATGAACATTGGAACATTGATTGGTTGTCATTTGCCGTTGTTGAACAGGTGATACACGTCCTTTAGGAAATAAAATAAAAATATCTGAGTGTTCTTTTCCAGCAAAAGCTTGTATCGCAGCTCCTCCTGTATCACCTGATGTTGCAGCAATAATCGTTGCACATCTATTTTTTTTAGTCAAAACATAATCCATCAGTCGAGAAAGAAACTGCATTGCTACATCTTTAAAAGCTAAAGTAGGACCATGAAAGAGTTCAAGGATAAATTCATCTGCTCCAGTTTGTCGTAACGGACAGATTGCTGGATGGTGAAAGGTTGCATAAGATTCAGCGATCATATTTTCAAAAGCTGTATATTCGATTTCGTTATTCACAAAGGGCCACAGAATAGTTTTAGCAATTGTTGTATAGGACTGACCACGAAGTGCTCGTAACGCATCAAATGATAATTGCGGAAATTTATCTGGAAGATAAAGCCCACCATCACTCGCCAACCCTGTCATGATTGTTTCCGTAAAGCTTAAAGCAGGAGCTTCACCTCTCGTGCTGATATATTCCATAAGTCTTATCCTTTTTTTATTTCTGGCAAATTGGTGAAGTTATTTATTTCACGTTTTTCATAATATTTAAATTATTAAATGGATAGAGCTTCTTTTCTTCTTTTTAACTCAATAATGAAAGGAAATAGCCTTAAGCATTTTTATTTTTGAGATATAAACGCCAAATGTTCACAGAAAATCTTTTACAGTCGAAAATTTTCTCTCTATTATTCATTCACTTAAATTTTACAACGTATCTTCATTTGTACACCTTCTTAAATAATACAATTAAATAGATAGAATGGCATTTACTGAAGAACTTTTGTATAAAACTCAATCATTTATAGTTATTTTATGCTCTTAATACTTTGTAACAATTAAATCTGCTGAACTGAATGTTAAAATGATACACCTCAGAACTCACATTGGAAGATTTATAAGGTAAATTTATGGCATTTCGTGCGCAAATCTATACTTTGAATAAGCTTTTTTAGCTTAATTTATCACTTTGTATAATAATAGATATTATATTTGTGCTATACAGTATGGTAACCTAAAGTTTATCCATAGAAAACATACAACAGCCTGCTAAATGATGGGAAGCAGGCTGTAAAGTATTTTCATTTTAAATAGAAAAAAATAACTAAGTATCTTTGAATTATTTGCCTTTAATTTTTCCTATTGCCCATCCGATTATCGCACTAAATATGGCCATAACAGATCCGGTTAAAAATCCAAAACCCAAAGCTCCCATTGTAGAAAAAACTCCTAGCGTAATGGGTTCAAATACTTTCTCAAATTTTCCTTCAAAGGCAGATTCACTTTTTGCTCTATGAGTGAAACTTGGGACATAAAGAGCAGCTATATCGATAGTTTTTTTCTTTCCTTGTTCTATTAGAGAGACAGTTTCCCATTGAGTATCATTTTTCAAATGATTGGCATGAACATTTATAACTTGTGAAAGCAAAAAAGCAACTGCTATAAAAATATTTAATACGTAAGTTTTCAATACTTTAATCATAGTTTACCACCAATACTTTTATTTTAATCTGAATTGAATAGATGCATCGGCAGAATTAGTGCACATTGAGAGAAACAGAAGCATTTAAAGCTTTTTTCACTCTTAGTGTGGTAATTCATTAGTTTTTGTCATCAACAATGGATAAACACAGAATATGTTCATAGTTTATATTTCATATGAGAAGGTCTTATTCTGATGAAATTTCAATTTTAACGAGATTTAAAATACAATATTATTTTACTTATTATCCATCCTAAAAACATGCCTATCGTACTTGATGCATATCCAAGTGCCATCCCCATACCAAAAGCCCCGAGTGTAAGAGGTTCAACAACCTTTTCAAATTTTCCTTCAATAGTAGCTTCATTACCCACTCCACGATTTAGACTAGGTCTATAGAGAGAAACAGTATGGACTACATCCTTTCTTTTCTGCTCTATTGCAGAAACAAAAATATTCTCACGATGAGTACTATTTTGTAAAGAGTTTGCATGCACATTTACAACCTGAGAAAGAGAAAAGGCAGACATAATGAAAATACTTAATATATGATTTTTAAATAATTTAATCATAATTTACCTCAAATATTTATAATATTCAATACATATGCGTAAATTTATACTTTGGATATTTGGATGTAATCTACGAAATTTATATTTCATGGAAAAATAAGCTTCATTATGTAATTATTTACAATTAATTATTGACTCATAATGAAGCTATTATTCTAGAGTTATAGACGAGGTTGAATTATTTGAACATCAATACTATGTCCTTTATCCAACTTATTATCGATCCTATAAAACTCAGTGCATATCCAGCGTACAATAGTCCCATTCCTATAGTCATAGGCCCAACGACCTTTTCAAATTTTCCTTCACCTATTGTTCCATGTTCTGTTTGATAATTTACAGACGGAGCATAGAAAGCAGTCGTAGAAACTACATCGGATTTCGCATATTTTACTTGTTCCATTGGGAAAACAGAAAGTTCCTCTTTTGGAGTATCGTTTTTCAAATAGTTTGCATTAACATTTACAGTTTGTGAAATAAAAAAAGTGCTCGCTATAAAAATGCTTAAAATATAATTTTTAAATATTTTTACCATAAATTTACCTCAAATATTTTTAAGTTATATATGTAATAAATATACATAATGTTTATGTATATCACACTATATACAAGCCATATAGTTCAATATGTATTTTTAGTCAATAATAAAAATACATATAAAAATATAACTATAATTTTTATAAACGTTATTGTAAAAAAGTAACAGTAATAATTACAAATTATATTTTTTAAAAACTTTATACAATATTTTATTATGTGTTATATATAAAACAACATATGGTTATCGTATAATTTTTATAAAACGATATTAATATATTTTTTAAATACATTTATAGATAATAAAAGTGATCAAAATTTTTACATATTAAATATATAAAAATTTATTTATTATCGATAGTATAATAGAAAACATGAAAATTATGATGTAGTTATAAAAATATTATTAACAATTAAAATATGAAAGGATACGATAAAATTTTATTATTTATAGTATTTATTATAGATAGTCATTATTGTATAATGTGTGTTATATAGATATTATTTAAGTTATTATTCAATGGTTATTTAAGTGCATCGTGATAGCAGAATAATAATTCTTAATTTACTATTAAATATATACATTTATCTTATAGATAATAATATGTTATAGATACTAAAAAATGTACAATTTTCTCATAGTATAAAGTAGAGCTCGAATTGGATAGAGATAAATGATATTATCTTTTTCTCGCCAATGTGAACAGCATATTACTATGATGGAAGGCGGTGTATAGAAGAATATAATTTAGACATATTTATGAGTGCCGAAAGATCAGCATTAGATAATATTTTCAACACTTTCTTTTTTCCAAACTGAAAAGCCGCTTTTATTTTTAGAAAGTGGATTACTTTTGAAAAGATCTGATTTCATTGCTTATTTAAAAAGGCTATTAAGTGCTTTCGGAAAATTTTAAGCAACTATTGGTATCTCTGTCGCTTGTTTAACATGATTATATGTTTCATATTTATGTGCTTTTTTAAAGAAACCGTTCTCAAGTTACTCAAGCCTATTTTGCAATGATAGATATGATGATAAAGCCCCCATAATATAAAATTCTTAGGGCATCAGAATTTTTGACGTTTATAAAGAAGAAAGATGGCATTGCCATACACTTTTCTCGCTCCTAATGTTGCTATAATTTTTGCCTTTTGAGATGATTCATTAAAAGGCATTTTTATTTCTTTATTTATTTAATTCAGCATATCCAGATTTGAAATGAGAGAATCTTACAATATTCGTTTTTTTTGCTTAATTTGAATAATGATAAATTATGATTATAAATCAATATATTGTCTGTAAATTACTTGGTATGAAATGTTTTTTATAAAATGCAAATCTTTATAAGAATGTATTCTTTTTGTTTTTTGTAATCTTAGGGAGGTTGTACCGATTGAAGCTGTTAAAATACTGTTTAAGCAGCAAAGTAAATAAGCCTTCAACAAGTTTATGAGATTTGGATTGAGTAAATATAAGTTCTTCTAACTCAACAAGGACGCTTTTGTTGTTTTCAATAAACTCTTGTATTCCATAGATTCCGCGAATTTTAATATGCTTTCCATGACCAATACGCACATACTCTAAAATTTTACCATAGTGTGTGATTTTTTTGATCAGATGGAAGAGGCTAGCAATTTTCACATCTTATCGAGCAGGGCATCGTCATATTCCTTTTTTGAAAAATATAATAACTTATCAGGATGGGCTGCTGAGGTTGGGAGTGAGATATCGGATTTGAGATAGATAAGCAGGGTTTGATTTTTATGAGTTTTCCTCCCTGTTGTTTGCTTTTTTAAAGCGCGTGCAATGGTTAACTGACTTATTGATTGCTCAACGAGGTGCTATATTTTTTCCTTCACATTGAAATGCAATTCACCCGTATCGTGAATTACGCATTTATTGAAGTTATTATAAAAGAAGCAACGAGAAGAGAAGGGCATTTGAGTAAAAATGCTTCTTACATAAGAGTTTACAAACTAATATATTCAAGAGATTTTTTATAATAGATCCCTCCATACTGCCATTGCTTCTAAGACTTCTCCTAAATGAGCATGTTTTGCGATAACTGTTTCTGCACCAGCTTCTGCAAGTGCATTAGAGTGGCCAAGATAGCTATGTGATCCTCCCGTAAAGCCGATGACACGCATGCCTGCTGCTGTGGCTGCGTGTACACCATGAAGGGAATCTTCTATAACGATAGTGTTTTGGGGCTCTGCCTGTAATTGTTGTGCGGCAAAAAGGAAAACATCAGGGGCCGGTTTCGTTCTTTTTGTTCCAACTTCAGGTGCTGAAAATATTTTACCTTCAAAAAGGTCATAGAGATCAACCGTGGTGAGCATCTCTTTTATATCTACGCTTTTTGCATTAGAGCAGATACAGTAGGGATAGCGTGTTTGAATAATTTCTATGGCTTCTCTTACATCATCAATAGCCCGTAATTTAGTTTTTATTTGTGTACGAAAAATATTAGTCATCTGATCTATGAGATGAGCGGAAATTGGTTTTTCTGTTTCCTGTTCAACGTGTTTAAGAATATCGCGAAAAATAAGCCCTGCAAAACGCTCACTCAATTCTTCGGGTGATATTTCATATCCTGTTTGTTTGAGCAATTGAGATCCAATTTTTGCTGCAAGATATTCAGAGTCGACGAGAACTCCGTCACAATCAAAAATAATAAGATCTATCTGAGGCATAAGATATTCCTTTACATGTTACGAGATGGACAACTTTCATGAAAACGATATTGAGAGGATCTTATTTCATAAAAATACGCTTTGAAAATGATTCTTAATTCTTTTACGAAATAAAAGATATGGGAACAGTACATTGAAAAAAAGAAAAATAAGGTTTCATTCATATGAAAGTTTTTTTACTTAAAAAAACAAAAACAATTATCAATTTTGTAGAACTTTAACGATACGTTTACGCTATTTTGTAAATATGGATTGGTAATGCGGGCCTATAAACTATTTTGGTTGATTATAGGGCAAATTCAGTTAATTTTGTTGGGTTTTTCATGACAGTTATTCAGCTTCAAAAAGATTTTCTTCGTACTCCCTCACAGATGCCATGGCGCAATAAAATTTTTAAAGGAGATTGTGTTTCCGTTCTAGAAAAACTTCCAAAACATTCCGTTGATATGATTTTTGCGGATCCACCCTATAATTTGCAATTGGACGGAGCTTTATATCGTCCAGATCATTCGCTTGTTGATGCGGTTGATGATGCATGGGATCAGTTTGAGAGTTTTGCTGCTTATGATGCTTTTACTCGTGCATGGTTGCTTGCTTGTCGTCGTGTATTAAAACCCAACGGAACACTTTGGGTTATCGGATCTTACCATAATATTTTTCGAGTTGGGACGGCATTACAAGATTTAGGTTTTTGGATGCTTAATGATATTATTTGGCGCAAGAATAATCCGATGCCTAATTTTCGAGGGCGCCGTTTTCAAAATGCTCATGAGACGCTTATTTGGGCTGTGCGAGATCAAAAAGATAAAAAGTACACATTTAATTATGATGCCTTAAAAGCGGCAAATGAAGATCTACAAATGCGTTCAGATTGGCTTTTCCCTCTCTGCACTGGAGCTGAACGTTTAAAGGATGATTCAGGGCGTAAATTACATCCAACACAAAAACCGCAAGCGTTATTAGCGCGTATTATTATGGCTTCTAGTAAACCTGGAGATGTTATTCTCGATCCGTTTTTTGGTTCGGGAACAACAGGTGCTGTTGCCAAGCTTTTAGGGCGTGATTTTGTTGGGATTGAACGCGAGCAAGATTACATCGATGCAGCATGTGAGAGAATTGCAGCGGTTCAACCTTTAGCGCAACCAGAACTAGCGATTTTGGATAGAAAAAAAGCAGAACCACGCGTAGCATTCAACAGTTTGCTTGAAGCAGGTTTACTCTATCCTGGAGAAGTTCTGTATGATCGTAAGAAGCAAGTATCTGCTATTGTAAGAGCTGATGGTACGATTATGCATGGTGGTGAAGCGGGCTCAATTCACGCAATGGGAAGAAAGGCTCAAGATTCGCAGAGTTGTAATGGTTGGACCTTTTGGTATTATGAGGAAAATGGACGGTTGAAGTCCATAGATCATTTAAGAATGATCATACGTTCACAAATGTTAAAAACGGGTGTTTTATGAACTAAGCTGATCGCTTCATTCTAGAGTGATCATCAATGTACCTGATCTTGATTGAGATGGACGGGAGGGTGTTTTTGCCTTTCTTAGATGTTTTTTATTAAAACACTAATCCGCTTATAAGCGGCAAGCGAGTATTTTTATGCTTCTTTTAGAAGAAATTAAAATGAGAAATTTTCACTCTATGTTCTGATTTTAGTTCCAAAACAGTAAAATTTCAATATAAGCTTATAAAAATGAAATATCAGAATTAAAAGGTTCATTCAGAAGTTCAAAATTAAGTGCGTTTTTGAATACGTACATCTGTAAAGTGCGTAAGATGTATTGGTTTATCAAGCTAATTTAGCGTTATTCATATTGACGTCCTCCCCGAATATCGTCAAATTTTCTTATTTCAGACCTGTTTCATATTGAATCAATAAAATTTACTTGCTTGCATGTCATAAGCGGGGGTGGCGTGTGAATAAAATTATTAAAGAAAGAATTAAAAAGTACCTTTTATGAACCGTTTCAAGTGCCAAGGGTTGTTGTAGGAGGCTGGTAAATATAATGATGGTGCTGACTTGCTCCTTCATAAGCAAAAAAGGATAGATCCTGAAATTTAAATCTAAAGCTTCTAAGCGTTTCTATCCCTCCTTAATTTTTGTCTGTAGAAAAAATTGGTTATTTCATTTTTTAAAATTTTTCTTTTACAGATTAATAAATGATCGCTAGAGATACAAAAGTCTCCATTAGAAAACATTTTTATGAATAGGGAAGGTTATTTAAATCTGAAAGAATTGGGAAGTGCTACGGAAATGGCTTTTTTCATAACAGTAGGTAGTGCTTCTTCGGCAAGATGTTGAATGTTACACCACCAACCATTTTCATAATTCATTTCATGAACATTCTCAGTATAGTAAACATCGAGTTTTAGAGAAAAGTGAGTAAAAACATGCGTAATTTGTCCTTTGAATTGCCAATTGGCAGTAAAGGGTGCATTTTGGAGCCCATTTTCGTTGTTTATGCCAATATTGTTAGGAATTTGGGTCATTCCACCAAGGAGCTTTTGCGTCTGTCGTTTTTCCAAATAAATTTGTTTCTTTTTATTAAGGACCACAAAAGCAATACCTGTTTTTGAAGGGCGTTCTTTTTTAGGGGCTTTAACTGGAAAAGACTCCGTTTGTTGCATCTTTTCTGCTTTGCATAAACATTGAAGAGGGCAGGTATAACAAGATGGTTTGCGTGGAGTACAAATTGTTGCTCCCAAATCCATCATTGCTTGAGCAAAGTCACCAGGACGATTTAAAGCAGTAATTTTTTGTGTTTTTTCTTTAATTTCAACTTTTGCTTTTTGCAATATTGAAGTGATAGCAAAAAGTCGCGCTACCACACGTTCGACATTACCATCAACCACTGCTACAGGGTGGTTAAAAGCAATCGCAGCAATGGCTGCGGCAGTATAATCTCCAATACCGGCTAGAGTTCGCAATTCTTTTACAGATTGTGGAAATTGTCCCGCGTAGTTTTCAACAAGCTGTCGCGCACATTTTTTAAGATTACGTGCGCGTGAATAATAACCAAGTCCAGCCCATGCTTTCATGATATCATCTTGTGAGGCTTTTGCTAAAGAGGAAAGATCAGGCCATAGTTTTAGAAACTTTTTAAAATAAGGCTTAACTGTTTCAACGGTTGTTTGTTGAAGCATGATTTCAGAAAGCCAAACTTGATAAGGATCAGGACGGATACCTTGTTTTTGCTTTTCTGGGGTAATCCGCCACGGAAGATGTCTGTGATTTTGATCGTACCAAGCAAGGAGGTGCGAAGAAATTTCATACATGATTGCTTTCAAGCATAGGGAGATATAAAATGCAAAAGAAAAAATTATTTATTTTGTTGATATTTCATAAATTGAGGAGGCAACAATTTTTAGATGAAACAAATGATTTTAATTTAGTAAGCGGTTGAACAATGATCTAAAAATGAGAAAACAACTTAAAAAACGTATCTTTTATTCTCTTTCTGAGACGGTATACAAAATACTTGATCCAGTTTTACGCAAACGGACAGGGCTTAATGTAGCGCTTATAGAACATTGGCCACAAATTGCGGGCTATGATATCAGTGAACATACAATGCCGCTTAAAATTATTTGGAAACGTCGTGCAGATCAAGATGAAGTTTTTCAGCCAGCAACACTTGTTGTCGCATGTGAAGGATTTGCTGCGTTAAAATTGATGCATGAAACAGAGGAATTACTTCATAGAATTAACGGATTTTTTGGCTATATTGCTATTGATCGCATCAAGATTGAGCAAAGGAGTATGTCGGTTTTTATGAATCACTTGCCTCTAAAACCGCCTTTGAGTGAACAAGACAAAAAATGCGTGGAAAAAATGCTTGAAGGAATTGAAGATAAAAGTTTGCACCAAGCACTTTATCAACTTGGCTGTTGCATTTTTTTGGAAAAAAATAATAAATAGAAAGATATTTTATATATTTTTCTTTAATATATGAGAAAGCATTGGATTCCTATTCGTTAATAACAACAGAAAAGTATTATTTATGGTAAAATATCGTTCTTTTTTATCTTTCGGGATAATTTTTCTCTTCATAACGATTGTACAAAACAGTGTAACAGTTGCTTTAGCGCGTGATCCCAAATCAGTGGCAACTGTTGATATGGCAGAGCTTCTTCAATCGGGTAAAGTAAAGGATCGCTTTGAGGGAGAGGCGGATGCACCAGTCGTCATTGTTGAGTATGCTTCGTTGACATGTACCCATTGTGCGCATTTTTATAATGATATACTTCCCCAAATTCGTAAAAAATATATCAAAACAGGAAAAGTAAAACTTATTTTCCGAGAATATGCTTTTGATCCTCGGGCAACAGCAGGTTTTATGTTGGCACGGTGTGCACCGGAAGATCGCTATTTTCCTTTGATAGAAGTTTTATTTCAAAAACAAAATGAATGGGCTTTCGGAAAAAATGCTCTAACACCATTGAAGAAAATTGGCTTAATGGCTGGTTTTACAGATGAAAGTTTTACTGCGTGTTTGAAAAATCAGTCCATTTTAGATGAAGTAAATGCATCTTTTGAACGCGGTAAAGAGCTTGGTGTCACAGCAACACCTACTTTCTTTATTAATGGTAGTAAATATGAAGGTGCCATGAAAGTAGAAGAATTTTTTTCGGTGATTGATAGTTTTCTAAAAAACTGAATCTTAATCTTCCAGAAGATGGATAGTGATTTTTGGTCATTATCTCTTTTGGAAGGATTAATATTATGCATTTATGAAGCGATATCGTTGAGCCAATTTTGAATCAAATCATTGCTTTTAAGTGAGCCTGGGTTGAATGATGTTTTGAAGCTGATATGGGAGGATTTGTACAGTGAAAAAATGGGTTTATAGTTTTGGAGATGGAAAGGCAGAAGGAAGTGCAAGTGAGCGTAACCTTCTCGGAGGTAAAGGGGCTAATTTGGCAGAAATGAGTAATCTTGGTTTGCCCGTACCACCCGGATTTACGCTGACAACAGAAGTTTGTAATTTTTATTATGCCCATGACAAATCATATCCAGAAGAGCTACAGGAATCTGTTAAGCAAGCACTAAGATACGTTGCTGAACAAACAGGACGTGAATTTGGGAATGAACAAAGACCACTTTTGCTGTCTGTTCGTTCAGGGGCTAGGGCTTCTATGCCAGGGATGATGGATACAGTGCTGAACCTTGGCATGAATGATAAAACTGTAAAAGCAATTGCTTTACAAGCCAATAATGAACGTTTTGCTTATGATAGTTATCGGCGTTTTATCCAAATGTATTCTAACGTTGTTTTGGGGCTAGACCATTCGTATTTTGAAGAGATTCTTGATGAAGTAAAAGCATGCAATGGTTACACTATTGATACAGAAATGACAGCAGATGATTGGAAGAATGTTATTATTTCTTATAAAGCCTATGTTGAAGAAAAATTAGGAACCCCTTTTCCACAAGATCCTGAACAACAGTTATGGGGGGCGATTGGAGCCGTTTTTTCAAGTTGGATGACAGCACGTGCAGTTACTTATCGCCGTTTACATAGCATTCCTGAAAGTTGGGGAACGGCAGTTAATGTGCAAGCTATGGTTTTTGGTAACATGGGAGAAGATTCGGCAACGGGCGTTGCTTTTACACGCAATCCATCGACAGGGAAAAAAGAACTTTATGGTGAGTTTTTAGTTAATGCGCAAGGGGAAGATGTTGTGGCGGGCATTCGAACGCCTCAAAATATTACAGAAAATGCGCGTATTGTTTCTGGTTCAAATAGACCGTCGTTAGAAAAAATTATGCCTGAGGCTTTTTTGAAATTATGTCAGATTGCGCAGAATCTTGAGCAGCATTATCGGGATATGCAAGATCTCGAATTTACCATTGAAAAAGGTAAATTATGGATGCTTCAGACTCGTTCAGGAAAACGCACGGCTCGTGCGGCTCTCAAGATGGCAATTGAAATGGTTGAGGAGGGGTTAATAAACCGTGAAGAGGCTGTGATGCGTATTGATGCAAAGTCGCTTGACCAACTTTTGCATCCAACACTTGATCCCAAAGCAGAACGTTTTGTTATAGGACGTGGTTTACCTGCTTCTCCTGGAGCCGCAACTGGTGAAATTGTTTTTACTTCAGAAGAGGCAGAAACTGTGTCGGCGGAAGGTCGCAAAGTTATTTTGGTCCGGGTAGAAACAAGCCCAGAAGATATTCATGGTATGCATGCTGCAGAAGGAATTTTAACAACGCGTGGCGGTATGACAAGTCACGCTGCTGTTGTTGCGCGGGGGATGGGAAAACCATGTATTTCTGGTGCTGGCAGTGTGCGGATTGATTATAACACAAATACGTTGTTTGCCTCAGGAGAAAGCCTAAAAAAAGGTGATGTTATCACAATTGATGGTGGAAGTGGAGAAATTTTCAAAGGGAAAGTTGCAATGTTGCAGCCTCAGCTTTGCGGAGACTTTGCAAAATTAATGGAATGGGCTGATGGGATGCGACGTATAAGAGTTCGCGCTAATGCTGATACACCATCTGATGCCCGTATGGGACGCTCTTTTGGGGCTGAAGGTATAGGTCTTTGCCGTACGGAGCATATGTTTTTTTCTGATGAACGTATCGTTGCCATGCGTGAAATGATTTTAAGTCATGATGAAAGTGGTCGTCGTAAAGCACTAGATAAGCTTTTGCCAATGCAGCGTTCAGATTTTAGTGAATTATTTGAAATTATGTGTGGTTTACCTGTTACTATCCGCTTGCTAGATCCACCATTACATGAATTTTTGCCTAAAACGAAAGCAGAAATTCTTGATGTTGCAACAGCTATGGGGGTTTCTGCTGAAGTGCTTGCTGAACGCACTCAGCAGTTGCACGAATTTAATCCTATGCTTGGATTACGAGGATGCCGTTTAGCTATTACTTATCCTGAAATTGCAGAAATGCAAGCGCGGGCGATTTTTGAAGCAGCAGCAGAAGCTGCCCAAAAATCTGGATCTCCTGTTATGCTTGAAATTATGGTGCCACTGGTTGCGCTTAAATCTGAACTCGATTTTGTGAAAGCGCGTATTGATCAGGTTGCTGAGGAAGTGATGAAAGAAAAGGGAAGCACTATTCAATATATGGTTGGGACGATGATTGAACTTCCAAGAGCGGCGCTTCGAGCAGATGAAATTGCTGAAACTGCTGAATTTTTTTCATTTGGAACAAACGATTTGACACAAACTACTTTTGGGATTTCCCGTGATGATGCAGCTCCTTTTTTGGCAACCTATTTTCAAAAAGGTCTTTTAGAGCAAGATCCTTTTGTGTCTATTGATCGTGATGGAGTAGGGGAACTTATTACCATTGCTGCACAGCGTGGACGCTCAAAGTGTGCAAAAATAAAATTGGGAATTTGCGGTGAACATGGAGGCGATCCTGCCTCTATTGCTTTATGCGAAGAAAATAACCTAGATTATGTTTCGTGTTCTCCTTTTCGAGTGCCAATTGCTCGTTTAGCAGCAGCTCAGGCCGCAATAGCAAAAAGGATGTAATGGGTTAATATTTTTTGTTGTATCGTTATTACTGAAATAAATTTTTATATATTCTTTTATTTTCTTTAATAAAGGGAATAAAAATGCTTCTAAAATGCACGATAAGTTGTGTTACGCGAGAAAGTGTTTTTTTTAGAGGTTTATGAGAGAAAATATAAAGCAGGATAGACAAAGATGTATTATTAATACTACTTTCTATTGGCGAACCTCTTGATAGAGAGAAACGTGTTATTGTGCAGTCAATTTATGCGTTTGCTTTTTTATAGGGGAATGAGCTCCTCACGCAAAATAGAATGCTCCAAACAAATGCATTTTTTTTTGCACATCATGCTGTTTGAGATAGACATTTCTCAGTGGATGCTCCATTTCACATTGATATTCGTGGAATGGGGATTATGTAAAACTCCCCGTAAGTTTATAAAAATCTTCCCAAAATTTATAAACTCCATTATGCACTCCCATCTTTACATTTATAAAGGAATATCAAAGTTACACAATCTATTGATTTATAAAGATAATTTTTTATTTCTCATATTGAATGAAAGCTGTAAATATCATAAGATCTTCTTATTTCGACTTCTTTTATAATGAATCAATCAAAACCATGTTTTTTGTATGTTACAGGCGGGATGAGCGTCTGTGGATAAAAAAATAAAGCAAGGATATGCCTCTTATGAATCATCTCAAGTGAGAGCTATCACAAATTGAAGGTAGGTACAGTGTGTAATGGTGCCGGCTTGCTTCTTCACAAGCGTAAAGATGATGTGCGCTGTCGCGCAGTTGTTGTGGGGGGGCCTGCTATTATTATTCACGGGCGTTGTTGCGAAGTGGTTTTGGGTGCTTTAGAGATGTTTTTTAAGAAAGCCCGTGAATGGCAATCCAAGTATATTCCGTTTGGGACATTTTGTTTTAGGTGAGGGGGAGTGAGACTAAAAAGACATGTGATAAATAAGAGCATGAGGCAATAGGTAATCTCCGTTATTTTAAAGATATTGCTTTAGATGTCTTTGAAAGGCGTAAAGCTGAATTAAAAGGAAATGGCAAAGATGAAAACTGGTTTTTACCTTAAATTTTCATATTCTTCCCAAATTAGGCTGTTTTCCTGTTTTAAGAGATTATACAAACAGAGATGCGCAATATTCTTGCTTCCATTTGGCATACAAAAGCTATAACAGCTGAGAGAAGTACTAAACTGTCTTAACATTTGTTTCAAACATACTGCTGCGTTAGGTTTGGATGTTGATTTATAGGCAATACTAAACGCACACGCTCTCTTAAGAAGACAATGTCATAAAACACATAACTTTCCAGCAGTAGATTAGAGAGAAGTGCCGGTTTTTTATCAGACACTTTGCAAAACAACAACCATAACACAACTAGCTTTATGTCTACTTATCCTTACAGGTGTTTGCACAAATTCTTTGCATCATATTTATAAAGATCAAATTGACGATAATATATGGACAATTCGTGGTTCGATAATATGAAAGGTTTACGTGATACTACAAAAATTTCGTGTCTTTTTATCATCAGAGGCAATAAAAATGCTAGAACAAGCGCGTTTGCTATTTTGCAATATTCTTTTTTCTGCAATCGGTTGTGGTTTTTTTGAAGCAAATTATACGGCTCAATATGTAATGTGTAAGAAAACCATTCTGATTGATTGAATATAAGAGGGCTTGAGATGAAGGAATGTTTGAGGGGAGCATTAAACAAACGAAAGATGAATTATCATTATAAATTAAGAGATTATTATGATTAGCTTCAATTTAATAAACCAATTTCACGCATTTTCATTAAAATTGTGTGATTAATTTTACCTGTTACAGGAAGATCAAATATTTTTTGAAACTGTTTTAAGGCTTCTATCGTCTTTTGATCTTCTATTCCTGTGACAATAACCTCCTCATTCCCAAAAATATGTAAAGCTTTTTGCACTTGTATAATATCTTCAACAGAAGGCTCTAAAATAGCTTCTTTTAAGTGTGTCATATTTTTTGTATTGTTTGTTTCTATTTCGCTTTGCTTAATTAATATCGCGATTTCATCTGCTGCGGGATTAGATAGAACATTCTTTTGCATTCTCTGAGCAGTTTGCTGTTTCCATAAAGTGATGGCTCGGCGTGTTTTAGGTCCTTCCAGTCCATCTAATGGACCATCATAAAATCCTAATTTTGCTAGTTCTTTTTGCTTTTCCAGCATGCTTGCTGATTGAGAGGGTAAAGGTGAACTTGCTGATTGAGAGGGTAAAGGTGAATTTGTGTGGTTATGACTTTGAGAATGTACAGAAGCTACACGGGAGAGTTCTTGTGATTTTTCTTCTTTTTCCGATAAATTAGAGCTCTTACCTATACTTTGAACAGAGGAAAATTTCATTTGAGTTAAAATATTTTGATGCGTTGTCATTTGCGAAAATAAAGCATTAAATGAAATAAATAAAAAACTAATGCTAAAAAGAAGAAATCCAACAAAAAATAAAGTATTTTTTCGTGTATAGAAATAAAGAGTTTTTGCACTCCAAAAAATAAAATGAAAAGTTATAAGAAGAAGTGTTATAACAATACTACTGTAGTATTTACGGTGTTTTACAGTTTTTTTTCGGTATGTCTTTCGTTTTGTTGCCATTACTTTTATTTTCAGTTGCGTTTATTTTTTACAAAGAAACAAATATAAATTAGGAAACGAATATGAATCAGTTCTTACTTCCAGCCAGAGAGAAATGCATTGACATTATTGATTTTTCCTTTCAAACTCCTAGAATGAGCAGCTTCATTATATCAATTTATAAGTTGATAAATCAACAAGAGTTCTTACCAACTTTTATTCATTTCATTTTTTACAAATCTTTAATGTGTATAAAGAGAGTACCAAATGATTAGCATTCAAGATCATTTTGGTGTTTGCAAACTGCATTATCACATATAATTATCTAAACAATAATGCCACGTTATTCTTCATTTTGTGGCATATGTTTGCCTATTATTTAAAATAAAATTGAAAATATTTGCCTATAACGCTAAAAAGATGACAATCGTTATCTATTCTTTATAATTTACATATAGATGGTTACTGATCCATAAACGGTTTGGTAAGAATAATTATCTCTTAATATTATTATATTTTGGTATAAATTCCTTCTATTAAATAATTTTCATAAGTATCAATTAAATTGATGTTTACAATGTTATAGAAAAAAAACTGGCTTGAGATGTAATCATAAGAGATGCAGTTATTTTTTTGATGTTTTTATCGACATGTTGACCATTTTCATAACATTCCAGTAAAAATTTTATAGATAATATAAATATTTTATCGACACTATAGTCAGAATAACAGAATTTTACTCTTTTTAGCCTTTTCAACTAAGCTAATATGGTGGACTATTATTTAAAATAATTATGTACACAACATGATTATCTCTCTCATTTTTTATCATAGTATGTTCATTAACATGACCAGCTTGTAAGTGTATAATTTTGATGTTAATTTTTTACTGAATAGACAATGTATCCCATTTTATACAGCGGAATTGTGCCATATTTATAAAAAAGCCAATGATATAGATCCAATACATGAATACTCAATTTTATAAAAAGCACATTTTATAAATTGTTTATAAAGCAACAGTGTATAAAATGTTTCTTTTATTGTATTTACCACTGCGGTACATTGATTATCCATGATACGTTTTTTAATCAAATTATCATTTTTTTTATTTTTTATTTTTGTCATTATTTCATTTTTTGTAGCAGATCCAAGCAGTAACCATTCTTCTAGCCCCCAAAATAATGAGACAACAACGAGCGATGTGATTATTGCTTTTAAGGAAGCCTTAAATGACTTAGGCGCATTTTGTGACCGTAATATAAAAACCTGCAAAGTAGGAAAATCCTTTTTAAGTTCACTTGGCGAGCGCGCATATTACGGTGCAAGAGCTGCTTATGAATATTTAGGGAACATATTAGGAAACAAAAATGATATCAGAGACTTCCCCTAATGTTTCTTACAAAATCGAAATACAAGAGTTCTTACAAAACCATGCAATGTTATCTTGAAATAAGGATTTTTAACGTTCTTCGTGTTATTTATGTTAGGAAGAATAAATATTTATTTTTTATAAGTGTATTCAAGAATGATTATTCAAACGAAACAGGACTAAAATAATGGCGGAAACAATCGGTAATATTATAGAAAACTTTTCGCTTTTGGATAATTGGGAAGATCGTTATCGTTATGTCATCGAGCTTGGCTATGAATTGCCACCTTTTCCAGAAAGCGCTCGAAACGATGCTCACAAAGTTCCTGGTTGTGTTAGCCAAGTGTGGCTTTTATCTTCACGTAATAACTCAAAAGATCCAATATTGACGTTTCAAGGTGATTCCGATGCTCATATTGTGCGTGGACTCATTTACATACTTCTTGCTTTTTATTCAGGCAAAAAAGCTTCTGAAATTCGCAATTCTGATGCTCAAGAGCTCTTTGAAAAACTTGGTTTAAATGAAAATCTTACACCACAACGATCAAATGGTCTGAAATCAATGATTAAACGGATTCGTAACGAAAGCTATATGTAATCCCCTTGGTAGAAATTGCTATATATACAAAAGCTTCACACAAAACATGTATACTAAAATCAACTTTATACATGAAACCATTTTTTCGCAAAATAAGATTATTTAGTTTTTTTCCGTTTGCTTTTGCGTCCAAGCCCCATTTCTTTGGCCAAAGCTGATCGTGTTTTTGCATAATTAGGCGCCACCATAGGATAAGAACTATCTAACTGCCATTTTTCACGATATTCCTCTGGCAACATTCCATAATGTGTCATGAGATGACGCTTTAGAGATTTAAACTTCTTTCCATCTTCAAGGCAAATGAGATAATCAGGAAATACTGAACGCTTCGGATTAACGGCAGGCCTTTGTTTTTCAACTTCGACTTCTGTTAACTCTAGATTCCCTGCTTTACGAAAAGCAGCATGGACATCAGCAATTAAACTTGGCACTTCAGTCGGTCGAATAGAATTATTACTCACGTAGGCAGCAACAATATCAGCAACCAATGTAATAACTAAATTGCTTTCAGTCTCTAAGACTGCACGATGTTCCATTCTTGTTTCCTTTAATTTAAAATTGAGTAATTCAAAATCGAGATATAGTGCATATACTCATGATATAAAGATCTCATGCACATGAGCTTCATATTGTACAAAAATCTTTTTTGTCAATTCAATTATTCTATAAAATTGCCAAAACACAAAAAAATCAAATAAATACCCATTTTTTGTCATAATATACAATAAGAAAAACGAAATTATTACATGCTAAAATATATTTTTATCCTATAACATATCATACATAATATATAATACATCACAAATATAAAAAAATATATGATAAAATTTATTTATTTTTTTTGAGAACGTAAAAATAAAATTACTAATTATAAAAATATAATATATAAATTATTATATTTTGTTTTGAATACTTATAGTTTAGTAAGTTTATGTTTAATAAGTTTTAAATTAATTTTTATTATTATATTTATAAAATTTAATAATAAAAAAACATTATATATTATAAATATGACATAATAATATTTATTTATAATATAAAACTATTCATTAAAAGGAGATATGACATTTTTATTTTTATACAGTAATAATAATATTTTAGATATATTTATTCCTTTCTGTAAAATTATGCGATTATACTGTTTCAAAAAAAATCACTTCTTTTTCTCATAGTTTAATTGTTTTACCAGTCACTTTCATTATAAAAGTGGTGTTATATCCCTAGAAAACAATAGCTGTGATATGTAATGAACAGAAAGGTATTAGTTTTAAAAATTATCATGGTGCTATTTTTGCAAGTGAATAGAACTTATAGACTTTTACACTTGCATCAATCACTGTGATTCTAACATATAAACGAAGCTATTAACATATTTTAATATAGGATTGTGTATGACTCGCACTTTTGCAATTCCTCCCAAAGCATCTAGAATCACTCATAAGGAAATATATCATGGTATTTTTCGTGATGATCCCTATCATTGGCTACGTGCGTCTAATTGGCAAGATGTTTTTAAAGATCCTAACTGTCTTGATCCCAATATTCGACATTATCTTGAAAAAGAAAATGCTTATCAATCAGCTCAAATGGCTGATACAAAACCATTACGAGATTTGCTTTTTACCGAAATGAAAAACAGGATCCAAGAGAATGATAGTTCTGTTCCTATAAAACATGGTCCTTTTGCTTACGGATTCTCTTATGTTACCGGAGGCCAACAACCACATTATTTTCAGACACCAAGGAATGGCGGAGAAAAAAACGTGTACCTTAATGGTGATGTCTTGGCAGAAGGCAAAGAATATTTCAAATTTGGTTCAGTTCAAGAATCTCCTGACCATACACATGTGGTATGGACCTATGATGACAAAGGATCAGAATTCTATACAGCTAAAATTCGTAATTTTGAGACATTGTCTGATTGTACGGACACAATTACTGATACATCTGGTCAAATTGTATGGGATGCTAGGTCTGAAGGTTTTTTCTATACTAAGATGGATAAAAACCACCGACCTTCAGAGCTCTATTATCACCAATTAAACACAGATCAATCACAAGATAAGCTTATTTTTCGTGAAGACAATCCAGGTTTTTTCTTAGATGTAAGCGGTTCTAAGCTTAATGATGTTATTTATATTAATATTCATGATCATGAAACATCCGAGATCTGGTTAATTCCTGCTGAGGCGCCTTTTACTGTTCCCCAATGTGTACGGAAACGACAAAAAGGTATTGAATATTCACTTACAGAGGGTGGTGATGTCTTTTATATTCTGACCAATTTAGATAATGCAAAAGATTTCAAAATTATGGTAGCGCCATATACATCTCCACAATCAGAAAATTGGTCTGAGTTTGTCCCACATCAGCTTGGGTGCCTAATATTATCCCATGATGCTTATCAAGATTTTCTTGTCTGGATCGAACGTTTTGAGGGGCTTCCACGTATAAAAGTGATGGAACGTACCACTAAACAAGTGAATTCCATTGCTTTTACTGAAGAGGCTTATTCTTTAAGTTTGCAAGGAGTTGCAGAATATAACAGTCCAACTATTCGTTTTTCCTATTCATCTATGACAATACCTGATCAAGTGTTTGATTATGAGATGAAAAATTGTAAACGAATGCTTTTAAAAACGCAAATAATTCCCTCTGGGCATAATAAAGATGCATATGTAACACGACGGATTACAGCAATAGCAGACGATGGTGAGAAGATTCCTATTTCACTTTTTTACCACAAAAACACTCTCCTTGATGGTGGTGCGCCTTGTCTGCTTTACGGTTATGGTGCTTATGGGATCTCTATTCCTGCCAGTTTCAATAGTAATGTACTTTCTCTAGTAAACAGAGGTTTTATTTACGCGATTGCTCATATTCGCGGAGGAAAAGAAAAGGGAGTAGAGTGGTATGAGAAAGGAAAGCATCTCTTTAAGCACAATACATTTACAGATTTTATTGCTTGTGGGCGTTACCTTGTAAACAATAAATTCACTTCTCACGACCGGCTGATTGCTCATGGTGGTTCAGCAGGGGGGATGTTGATGGGAGCCATTGCCAATATAGCTCCCCAGGATTTTGCTGGGATCGTAGCGAATGTGCCTTTTGTTGATGTCTTAGCGACAATGTTAGATGCTTCATTGCCACTCACACCTCCAGAATGGGCCGAATGGGGGAATCCTCTTGAATCAGAAGAAGATTATAAGCTTATTGCTTCCTATTCCCCTTACGATAATGTCAAAGCTCAAAACTATCCCCCTATACTTGTGATGGCAGGATTAACAGATCCTCGTGTAACTTACTGGGAGCCTGCAAAATGGGTGGCAAAATTACGAGACCTAAAAACAGACGATAATGCAGTTTTATTACGTATTAATATGGATTCAGGGCACGCTGGTGCAGCTGGACGTTTTTCAAAGCTAGAAGAAGTTGCCTATATCTATGCATATATTCTAAAGATAGCAGGAAAAGACTTTTGCTAATCCATAATACTTCTGTATGAAAGTCTCCGATAATTTATTGGATTATAGAGACTTTCATACACTAAAAAGTTATCTAGATAGTTTAAAATTCACATTCTTCATAAAGTTCCAAAACATAGTCCCAATTAATTAAATGGTCTACAAAGGATTCGAGGTACTTCGGTCGAGCATTGCGATAATCAATGTAATAGGAATGTTCCCACACATCGACACCCAAAATAGGGCGAGCATTGTGCACTAAGGGATTTTCACCATTAGGCGTTTTCATAATTTCAAGCTTGCCATCTTTAACAGCAACCCACGTCCATCCAGAACCAAATTGGGCACTAGCAGCAGCAATAAAATCAGCGCGGAATTTGTCGTAACCACCTAGATCAGCGTCAATAGCTTTTGCTAACTTTTCAGGAAGTTTTTGGCCACCACCATTTTTTTTCATCCAAAGCCAAAAGTGGTTATGATTGTAATACTGCGCTGCATTATTAAACAAACCAATATTTTTTCCAAAACTTTTTTTAACAATATCTTCAAGGCTTTCATTTTCTAAGCCTAACTCTTTCACAAAATTATTGGTGTTGGTAAGATAAGCAAGGTGATGCTTATCATGATGATATTCAAGCGTTTCGCGTGACATATAAGGCGAAAGGGCATCGTAATCATAAGGCAACGGGGGCAATTCAAAAGCCATTTAAAAATCTCCTCGATTCTAATTGTTAAGCTTATTTCATAAGTCTAATTTGCCATTTACCGCATTTAAAAGCAAATGTTGAATACCTAGTTTGTATGAAATAGTTTTAATGTTTCTCTTTTTGTAAAAGAAGCTTTTAGGAAATGTATATTCATCAATCAAAAAGGGTATTGGTCTACATAAAGATTGCTTCTGAAGATTTTTTTACATCTATGAGTGGGTAATAAATATCATTATCTTTTGAATAAAAAGTAAATGGAAATAGTTATTATTCCTTGTTTTTGTATCTCTATTTTTTCAAATACCATATAAAATGTTTTTAATTTTTGCAAAACTCTTCCAGTTTATTGGTGTATCATAACGTTTTCAACAGAATATTAAGTGTTATTTTTTAGGAAATATTTTTCAATGTGCTTGATTTTATTTTATGGTGCTACCCATGAATAATATAATGTAAAAATTAGTGGACATTACCATCTTTATGCTTAATGCAAGAATAAGCAAACGCAAAGCCAGTTGTGTCATTGTTGTTGTTTTGCAGAGTGACTGATAAAAGGCAGGAACATCTTTCCAGTCCATTGCTGGTAAATTTTGTGCTTTATGGCGTTGTTTCCCTAAGAGAGCCCGTGCTTTTATCGTTGCTTGTAAATCAACATCCAGCCCCAAAGCAGCAGCATGTTTGAGACAAATATTAAGACGATTTATTGCTTTCTCTGCGGTTGCAGCTTTTGCATGCCAGATGGGAGCAAGAACATTGCGTATCTCTGTTTGTGTAATTTCTGAAATAGGAATACAGCCTAATTTGGGGAGAATATAAAGTTGTAAAGGTAGAAACCAATTCCCAGCCTTGCCATCTCCTTTTAATTCAGCTTTACGACTTTCAAAAGCATCTAAGGCAATGTCTTTTAGGTAATGGAGATTACTTATTGCCTCACGCTTTTGTTTCTCACGTTCTTTAATGGGATCACGCCCCTCATGCAAAACAGAACGCCATTGATTTGCTAATTCACGGGATTTTTTTAAAGAAACATGTCTTAATGCACCCAAGCCCATTTCGCGGCGCCGACCATGAATGGTATAACGATAAAGCCATTGAGCACCACCATCTTTACGCTTATGAAGAAGCAAGCCGGCACCATCATTATATTTGCCAGACCCAATGTTGCGACAGCCCTTGCATTAAGACGATTCATAAGAACCATTTTTACTCCTTTCTTGTACAATTTTTACCCACACGCTAGCCCCGCTTTTGACGTGCAAGCAAGTGATATTAATTGATTCAATCTGAGAGGGTTTGTGATGAGAAAATCTTACTATATTCGGAGTTATGATTCAAGTTGAAAAAGGATGATTTATTATTATAAATCAATGTGTTGCCAGAGCACAGCAGCACTATTATACACTTACCGATTGCCAATGTGGTGACAGCTTTTTTCTTAAATTGAGCAAGATGGGATTTTAATATATCAAGAAAAGTAAATCATATGCAAATTTATTAGATACATGAGTAAACTGCAAGATTTTCATTTTCTGTTCCTAGAAAATCAATACAAAGAGCAAAATAATTGATGGATAAATGGTTTTTTCTTATGTTAAAATCACAACTGTATATCAGTTTCTGCTACGAATTTGTATCGATGGCAATGCCATACAAAACTCAGAAATTTTATGATAAAAAAGTAAAGTCTTTGATTTTCAGATATTGCGTCCAATCACAGGAATCGCTATAAAGTGCAAGAGTTGCTATAAAGCGTGTTTTTTTGGGGTATAGCCAAGCGGTAAGGCACCGGTTTTTGGTACCGGCATTCCCTGGTTCGAATCCAGGTACCCCAGCCAATATTAGTGAAATTAGTTAATCAAAGTTCAGCTTGAGAGTGGATCAATCCCCTTAACCATCTATTGCTATTCATAGAAAGTCTGGTAAGTTGAAAAACACCTATTTGTAGCGGGGCAGCTCTAAATAATGGTAAAGTTTTCTTTTAATATAGCTATCGCTTAAAGAACTCTTTTAAAAGCTTATTTTTATAAGAGGGGAATAAATGATTTATGCGCACTTGCTTTAGAAAAACTATTTGGCTGGATTTTGCGCTCTATAGCAACACCAGCGTGCAATTTTTCGTATTCCACCATCTTCATTACGTCGTACAGCATAACAATAACGCTGATCAGGAAATATATTTCGTTGCATATCGCGTACAATATGAGCAGTATGGCCATAGGGTGCTACACAATCAATAAACCATACGTATTTTCCATTCTGCCAATTGACATCGGGTAAAAATTCTCCCTTTTTAAGCATAGATTGATGATTTTTCTCATCTAAAAAAGCCCAAGTGATAAAGGCACAAAATTCTCCACGTTCATTTTTATAGAGTTTATATTGCCCAGTCTGTAAAGCTGGTCCTAAATTTCGTTCGATATCCCAGATTCGCCAGCGGCGGTATAAGGGAGATGTAAGCATTAAAACCATCATAGCTCCTAACGCTGTAAGAGGGTCTATGAATGATGATGAAGGATTTTTATGCACACACATTAATCTTTATCTTTCCTTTAGAGATTGTTCTAAAACTTTGGTGATAGGTTCAAAGAAATAAGAAATGAGACGCCGTTTTGAGGTAATGACATCCGTTGTCACAGTCATGCCAGGGATAAATTTAAGTTGTTTGTTATTCAAAGTGATGTGATCTTGGTCAATTTTGATTAAAACAGCGTAGACACCATTAATTTCTTTATTATAGCGCGCTGTAGCGCCTACATTAACGACTGTACCGTGGATAACACCGAAACGTTCAGGAGGAAAGGCAGAAAACTTGATGTAAGCGCGTTGGCCCTTTTCTAAAAAGCCGATATCGCTGTTATCAAAAAACGCTTCGACAATGAGTCCGCCGGCACCAGGGACAATACGCATGAGGGCTTTACCAGCTTCTACAAAGCCGCCCAAAGTATGGATACTTAAATCATCGATACGCCCATCAACAGGTGCATAAAGTGATAAGTGGTCAAGATGGTATTGAGTGCTATCAAGCTTTGCTTTTAATCCTTGAAGATTCAGTTCTGTTTCACGCGAAAGTTGCCGATAGCGGGCGATTTCATCGGAAATGAGACTTTTCCGTTGTTGGCGGAGGGTGTTTATTTCGGCGGTATTTTCTTCCAAACGTCTTTGATTGGTTAAAATTTCATGCTCGACATTTTTAAAGTCATGTAAACGCTCTAAATAAACCGCTTGGCTAATGACTTTTGTTTCCATTAGGCTTTTTGCAGCCTTTAATTTTCCTTGGCTTAATTGACGATCATCTTCCAACCTATCTAATTGCGCATGTTGTGTTGCACCGCTGCGTTCGACACGGTCCGCTTGTGCTTTTAGCGCTCTTAATTTATCTTGGAGAGATTGAAGGGTAGCGCTAATGAGTTTTTCCCCTTCTATTCTTGCAGTCGTGTTGCCAGAAGGAGGAACTGGCAGATAGGCAAGCCCTTTGGTTACAAAATCTTTATCCAAAGGATCACTTTCATGCAAAGCTGTTAAAATAGCTGTTGCGATTTGTGCTTGAAGGGTTTGTTGCGCGATATCTGCTTGAACACGTGCACACTCATTGAGGGCTTCACGAGGATCTAATTGAATAAGGAGATCCCCTTGATGAACAAATTGCCCTTCTTTTACAAGAATTTTCTCAATGCGTCCTGTATTTTGCGCTTGGACCAGCTGAACGTAAGCGGTGGGAATAACACTTCCTTGCCCCCGTGCAACAATCTCTGTTTTTGCGATAAAGCTGCCGATTACAATAAAGAGAAATAAGGTGACCAAAACAGCAACCACCATATGAAGCGTTGGTGACAAAGGGCGCAAATAGGGAGCTTTATCTGCCATTTTTTGCCTCCAAATCAGTAAAGTTTAAGACGGTTGCATGCTGAGGAAAGAGGTCACTTTTGTGGGTAATAACAAGAACAATACGTTCTTGCGAAAGTTTATATAAATGCTCAACAATTTGTGCACTGACAGTGTCATCCAATGCGGAAGTAGGTTCATCCAAAATAAGAAGGCTTGGATTTATCAGAAAGAAACAAGCCAAAGCCAAGCGTTGGCGCTGACCACCTGATAAAAAACCACCTTGCTCTCCTACTTGAGTATTGAGTCCTAGAGGCAACTGAGCAATCAAATCATGGCAAGCACTAACATATAGTGCAGAGTCGATTTCATCTTTAGTGGCATCTGGTTTAGCAAGAAGCATATTCTCAAGAATGGTTCCGGAAAAAAGGCAAGGATTTTGGGGAAAATACGCGATTGTGTCACGCACGCTACGGACATCAAAATTCTGTAAAGGTTGGGCGTTAATCAATATCTTTCCGCTTGTTGGGGGGTAGAGTCCACAAAGGAGCTTCGCCAAGGTTGTTTTTCCGCACCCTGAAGGACCAAGTAACATAATTGGTTGCCCAGGTTGTAAACAGACATCAAGATGATTGATAATGGACTTATCTCCATAAGAAAAACAGAGATCGTTGGTTTCAAGATGAGGAGGAGCGCTGAGTTGAAGAGGCGGCTTTTCTTCTTCCCATTCTGAAGGGGAGTTAAGAATATCGCCCAAACGAAGACGAGAGATTTTCAAATGCTGCCATTCTTCCCATAGGGATGCAAGGCTTAAGATAGGACCAGAAACATTTCCAGCGAGGAGATGAAAGGCAATAAGTTGCCCTAGCGTAATCTGGTTTTGAAGAACTGCCTGAGCACCAAAAAAGATAATAAAAATAGTGAAAAGATCACCAAAAATATGGCTCATGGCTCCATTGAGAAGATGCAATTTACTGGTTGTAAGGCTTTGATCTAAACTACGAGCTAAAGTTTCTTGCATGCGTATCGTATGAGCAGATTCTTTTACATGTGCTTTAATGGCTTCAAGATTGGTAAAACTTTCAATAAGGCGCGATTTATGGACAGCTTGCAGAGTGAAAGAACGGCGTAATTGGCGGCGCAAGAAGGGACCGACCAACGCTAAAGAACCCATTTGTAAAGGTAAAATGATAAGGACAATGAAGGTCAGTTTCGGACTAATGGAAAAGAGTGCCGCAAGATAAATGATTGCGAACAGAACATTTAGCACAGTTGTGGCGATGGTTCCTGTTAGAAAACCGCGAATTGTATCAACCTCTCCGATTCGCGTGAATAGTTCTCCCACTTGCCAAGTGCGTAAGACAGGCAAGGAAAGACTTAACAGATGGCTGTAAATGCGCCGCCCAAATTCTAATGTAAGCCGATTGGCTAAATAAGCGCCTAGGTAACCTGATAGAGTGCTAAGAGCCGTGCTAAACAGCATAATAGTAACCATCAAGACAACGATAGCATAGAGACTTTCAATACGTTGAAAAGGGAGAATACGGTCGATAATCGCTTGAAAAATAAAAGGATTCACCAAGCCAAGTAAGCGCAAAACAACAGCAACGCAACTGAGTTCGATGACATAATAAATATATTTCTTTGTTGTTCTTGTAAACCAAGAGAATGATACAGGTTTTTCTTGTGAATGACTCATTTGAATTTATGATTTTGTTTAAGAGAAAGAGCGATGGATGTCGCATATTTAAACAGTATTGTAAATAGTATTATATTTATACAAAATATACATTTTGTATGTATGCAATACAAACAAAATGTATATTTTATTTATACAGTATTTTTATTGTTATTTATACAAATTATATTTGACATTTGCTAAAATGAACAATAATGAAATTCCCACTGTGTCGTTATGATACAGTTATTTTTAACAATAATTAAAGAGGTTTTATATGTTTCGTTCATTTGGTTCTAGTTTTTCTAATGGTTGGTCTCATGTTTCATCAATGAATTTTTCAAGCAGTGGATCACGACCTGGGTGTACTGTTGGAGATTATCTCTCTGCAGGATTTTCAATGGGACATAGGGGACATGATATGGGAGTGGTAATTGGTGGAGTTATGGGGGGGGTAACTGGAGGACCAATAGGCGCTGTGGAAGGTTTATGGTTAGGAGGAAGAGTTGGCTCTGGAGTAGGATTTGCCACAGGTATAGGAAATACAGCCTATGGATGTTATCGCTAATATAAAAATCAGCAGATATTTCTAAAATGAACAAGCTTGTAGGCATAATTATGTGTCTACAAACTTGACAGGAAGGTTTAGGTGCATAATTTTACAAAATTATATATTTAATTTGGATTTTTTTTATGAATGAGATTATTAGTATTATTGTAGAATTATTATTTTCTATAGGTGCTTTATTTATATTTTTCTATACATTGTTTTCATATTATAAATCTAAAGGTTATAGTAAAAAGGAAATTTGGAAAAAAATTTTGTTAAGAATATTTTTGTTCGTTATATTATTTTCTATAATATTTTTTATTTATATACGTTATTTCTATGAACAATGATTATTCATTATTAATTTATAATTATAGATTAATTTGGAAATTTTATTTTTTATATTATTTTACTTTATTAACTTTTGTATGATATAATATATGTTAATGTTTATTGTTTTTATATATATTTAATTTGGATTTTTTTATGAGTGATATTATTCGTATTATTGCAGAATTATTATCTTCTACATGTGCTTTCTTTATATTTTTCTATGCAATGTTTTTACGGTATAAATTTAAAGGTTATAGTAACAAAGAAATTGTGAAAAAAATGTTGTTAAGCACATTTTTGTTCATTATATTTGTTATATTACTTTCTATAACAGTTTTTATTTGTATACGTTATTTATATGAAAAATGATTATTTATTATCTTTATATAATAATGTTTTTGATATTTTATTTTCAATATTTATTTTTATATTTTCATTAATTTATAGATACAGTGGTGACAGTTGGAAAAATAGTATAAAGGAAGCAATTAAGACATTTAGTGGGTTCTTTTTGTTATTTTTGGCGTTTTGTTTTATTTATGTTGCGTTTAAATATATTAGATATTAGTATTTATATTTAAGTTATGTTTGATAAAAAATTATTTTCATTTAAATAAGTTTCTATTATTTGTAATAATATATATTTTTTTTATTATTATGAAATTTCTTTATAAAATTGAAATAATCATTTATTGTAAAATACAGATGAATTTATGTGTATTTTATTGTTTATTTTTTTCTGTAACTATATTACATATGCATCATATTTTATGATAAATGTATTTCATCTTTCTTGATGAGGGTGTATTTTTCTATTTTCATTGGAAAAATGCGCCTGTAAGAAATGCTTAATTTCCTTATTAGAGAAGTCTTCTTTCCTACTTTTATGATGAGATTTCTGAGCATAAAAAATATATGTAAAATCAATTATAGTATTTAAGTTTAGAATTTGAATTCAAATATTTTATCTATATGTCACGCGCTAAAAAGAGTCTATAAGTTGCTTTTGGGTGTTTAAAGAACTTGTCAGTAATGCTTATGGCCGTCGAGAGACGATAAATGTTTTGTGCGTTTCTGCACGTCTCAAAATTTATTTTTGAAATAAGCTAATTTAGTAAATGTAACTTACTATACTTCTAACCTCTACTCATTATCTTCAGAAAGAGGAAGTGAGGCGATTTCTGTATCAAGTGCATCCATAAAATCGATAATAAAAGCAGCATTTGTCCCCAAATCTCTTGGCAAATAACGAGAAGCAGAACGCATATCAACAAAAGTTGTATCCCCTTCATCAGTTAAACGAATAACAATATCTAAAATAAAGCCAAGATAAAAAGTTTTTGCTCTCGTTTCGATATAAATTTCATTTTCTTCGCCTTTGAATTCTCGTTGTGCTACAACAGGCCAATCATACGCAGCTAAAACATTAAGAACGGATTCGCGAATACGGTCAGGTGAGCCATCATAACGGCGCCCCGATATTTCTGGCCATTGTGACATCTGTATTGCTGCTTGTTCAGTCAAAACACTTTTGAGCGGTAAAGCATCGCTGGGACGTATTGTGCGAAAAAAAGCCGGCGGGCTTTGTGTATCGGTAGAAATATCGTAAAGAGCCGGTAAGGTAAACCAAAGTCCAAAAAAGAGCATCAATGGTGTCGCAGTTATGAGTGAATAAACGATCCCTTTTAAAGCTTTCATTCCCCCTAGAGCACCATATAACCATAAACTATGAAGTGCTTTAATAGCCAGAAAAAGAGAAATAATTACACAGCCAGTAGAGATACCTATCAAAATTATGAAGTCGCTTATGTTAATGACGGAAAAACGTTGTAAAATGACTGAAAATAATAAAATAAAGAACGACAATCCACCAAATCGAGGGGACCATACTGCTGCTCTTGAAACGGACCGAACATATCTCTTCTTCATGAAGTTTTTCCCCTCAATTGTAAACTATAAGCCAAGTCTTTTCAGAGTGCTATCTTACAAAAAGCTTATGCTCATAAAACAAAAATAAAGCACTTATTTTTGAGGTCAAGGATGCGTAATGTCTTATAAGTTTCCAGCGATTGTTTTGGCACTTCATTGAAGGTAAACAGTATTTCTTCTATAGTTTATCATGTTATTGATGCGAATTTTATGGGAATGTTTGTAAATAAAAAGAAATAAACTCAAATAACAAGTTTTACAATTGTTAGCAGCATATTTTTTAGAGCTTTACTCTTGATTTTTCTCTTCTGATTGCGGGGAGTTTTTTCTGTCAGATAATGCGTATCAAATAGGATATGATGATGTGCAATAGAGATTTAATTATATCTCAATAAAAAATTGAGGGATTTATAATCAGATAAATTTGAATATTCAATTAATAGAGAAAAAAGATAACCATTTTGATAGGCTTCATGTATTTTGTATAGAAAGTAAGGTGTTGTACAAATGAGAGGTTAGTCGGTTTTTATTCATAAAATATACGGCAGGTCGCAGATGAAAGGAAAGCTTCACTTTCTTTTCCCGCAAGGGAAGAAGGGACAAAAGTACGTAAAATAACAAACCCTTCATTCAAATTTTTAGCAACCAAAACTGAATTGGTATTTTTTTTAGGTTTTGATTTTTTGAGTTCTATGATTTGTATTGGTTTTCCAATGATAAGATCGAGTGTCGCATCAGGGGCTGTTCGGTCATTAAGGCTATAGAAAATAATTCCGTTGTGTGTGTAGGCTGCTAGTGACCAAAATTGTCGTGTTTTCAAAGCTTTTAAATGAACAGGTCCATTTTCAAGGTTAAATCTGCAGACTTTAAGAAGAAAGAGGGGATCAGCAGATTGTTGAATAGGATTATCGGGAGTAAAATCGACAAATTGATAAGAGGTTCCAGATTTTTTTAGTGCTGTCCATATATTATCTTGTGCCCAATAGGGGATCAGAAAGAGAACGCAAATATGAACGATAATAGCGCCAATGATTGCAAGAAGTGCGGTATAAATAAATCTAGTCACAATTTATTTGTCCTGATGGGATTTGTTCTATTGATGGCATTGTAAGCGTTTGTAATGCCGTTGCTGAGATGATTGGGGTATCGTATAAAGTAAGAATAAGCCCGAATTCTTTTTGACTAACTGTTGCAAGCCAATTGCCGGTTTGCGGTGTGGGTGAAATATTAATGCGCAATGAGCCATCATGCTCATAGATAATATTGTCAGTGTGGAGTTCAAAAGGTATTTCTTTGGATGAAGTATAAGGTTTTAGGGATTTGTCAGCTGTATAAAGGGTAAAAAGACGGGTTTCAGGGATGGTGCCTTTGAGTAAATAATGACAGTGATGATGAAGTGGACGCCCTTGGTTATCTTGCCAAATCTGGAATTGAATACCTTCAGTTCGTCCGAGTGAAACAATGCCTCGTTTGGTCGTGCGGGCGCGGGTATAAGGATCCATATTGGCGGTTCCCATTTTTGGATAAGCACTCCATTTTCCAATTCTAAAGCGTTCAAAATGAGGAAAGGAATTGAGCACATAATCGACACTCAGTGTTCCACATAAAATGGAAAAAGCGAAGATAAAAAAGAAAATGGTGATATTAAAAAACATCAGTGAATATCTTGAATTCAAAATGTTGAATCTCCAGTTGTTTTCATCTTCAAAGAAATTGCAGATGGTTTTTTCAGATCTTTGTTAATCAATCGCACAATATTCAATGTTTCAGGAGAAAGCGTAGAGGGTATTGGAGGAGGAACTTCAGAATCTGCATGGGAAGAAAGTACTGGGGGCTGATAAGGAGGAAGGAGAGAATCTTGAACACCATAGAGCTGTTTGAGCATGATATTTTGATGTGCAGCAAGCATGATGCGATGCCATATCATGGCAGGAACGCCACCCCCAAAAGCACGATTCATCGGTGAAAAGTTATCATTTCCCATCCATACGGCTCCCGTATAATTGCCTGTAAAGCCAACAAACCAAGCATCACGATAAGATTGTGATGTTCCAGTTTTCCCTGAGACGAGAGTCATGGGCAGAGCAGCACGCTTACCAGATCCTCGTGTCGTGACACCCACCATCATTTGGTTCATATAAGCTGTTGATTGTCTGCTGAGAACTCGGTGTAACTTATTTCCGTTATGTTCGAAATCCCACACGACACGACCATCAATTGTTTTGATTTGCGTAAACCCATGACGATTACCCGCTATTCCTCCATTGGCAAAGACATTAAAGCCTGTAGCTTGATCCATGGGGGTCATATTGGAAGTGCCAAGAACCATTGTTTTGTGTGATAAAATATGCGCGTTAATCCCCATATTCTTGATGAGATCTATGATGGGTTGGGTATCACGGTTAAGATATTGATAGGTGAGATACACAGGGACTGTATTAATAGAAAAAGCTAAAGCTGTTGCTAAATCAATTTTTCCCAAATAACGACCAGAATTATTTTTGGGTGTCCAACCTCCCCAATTGATAGGAGCATCTAAAACAATTGTCGAGGGAGACAGTCCGTGTTCCAGTGCGGTTGCGTAAACATAAGGTTTGAATGAAGAACCAGTTTGCCGTCCGCCTTGTGTTGCTCTGTTAAATTGGCTCTTTTTATAATCGAGTCCTCCAACAATTGCGCATACGGCACCGTTATTATCGAGTATAACGGTGGCAGCTTGGGTTACGCGATATTGTTGACCATATTGATGTAAATGATATGCGATTGATTCTTCTGCTGCTTTTTGAATATTCGGATCAAGGGTTGTTTGAATAATTAAACTATGGCTTGGAAGTTGATTGCGCATTTTTTTGACTTCCTCGAATGCCCAATCAAGAAAATAATCTGGCTGATTATTTTCTATTTGGGGAAGTGCCTTAGCAGGGTGGCGATGCGCATTGATAATTTGGCTCTTTGTCATAAAGCCACTATTAACAAGATTAGAAAGGACGACATTGGCACGTGTTTGAGCAGCAAAGAGATGACTATGAGGAGCATATTTTGTTGGAGCTTTAAAGAGTCCTGCTAACATAGCAGATTCACTTAAAGATACATGACGTATGTTTTTTCCAAAATAAAATTTTGCCGCTGCGGCAATACCAAAATTGTTTCCTCCCATATAGGCTCGGTCAAGATAAAGTTGTAAAATCTGCTTTTTGCTAAAATTTGCTTCTAGCCAAAGAGCAAGATAAGCTTCTTTGATTTTACGTGTTATGGTTCTCTCGTTTGTTAAGAATAAATTTTTAGCCAATTGTTGTGTGAGAGTTGAACCACCTTGCACCACACCTTTAGCTTGCATATTTTGTGAAATTGCCCGTGTAAGTCCTTGAAAATCAATACCCCAATGATCAAAAAAACGACGGTCTTCTGTAGCGAGAACCGCTTTAATGACAGTGTCAGGCATTTCTTCAACGGGGACAGAGATTGCCGGCAGTGCACCACGGTGCCCAATGGAATTTCCATAGCGATCTAGAAAAAGAATGGAAAAGTTTTTAGGAGAAGACCAATCTGTTTTGGTCAGTTCAAAAACAGAAATGCCAAAAATGGTAAAAAGAGTAAATCCCATCAACCCTAATGTTAGTATTTCATCGAGAACTTCAACGATAAAACGTTTCCATCCTTGAAGATGAAAATTTTGTGAGACGATTTTTGCCTTTTTCCAGAAAAAACTGTTAGCAGAACGAATGTGATAAAGCGCTGTGTCTAATCGTGCGTCTAATTCAATGAGAGCAGGACTGTGAAATGGCTTACGATGTTGCCTTTTCTTTTTTTTAAAAAAATCAAACATTTAAAGAGAGCCTATGGCAAAGAAATACAACCAAACAAATCTACAATAATTATATGGAGTAGAAGTATTTTTTTGCTATAGTGCTAACAGAGAAAGAGTTTATTTTAGAATTATTCATTTTTCATAAGATAGTGTATTAAGATTTTATTATTTTATTGAATAAATTTTATTCTCATTATTAAAAATATTTTATTTTGAGTTTTTAAAAATTTGGAATAATATTAATGTGTTCTTCTGTAAGATAGAGGATAAATTATTTCCATTTGTGATTTTTAAGTCGACCCAAAAAAACCATTATTTCTTTTATCCTTTATCAAGGAAAAGAAGAGATGGGTTATTGAAATATTTATGATGAAAAAAAAATTCTTGTTTGTAATAATAGCAGCTTTTTTAGGAGCAGATTCTGTTCGAGCTTCTGGGTGTGCTGAAGTAGGTAAGAAGGTTGCCGCGCAAGAGAGCGGGGTTCTCGTCCGTTCAAAACCGGTTGTTCAGGATGGAAAGGACATGTGTGCAATTGTGGTTGTTGTACCAGCCCGTAATGGTGAAAAGTTACGTCGTGTTGAGTTTTTTGTTCCTGCTGATTAGTCTTTAGCAGATGGTGTTGTGATGCGTATCTTAATCGTTGAAGATGATCGGAATCTTCACCATCAATTAGCAGAAGCTGTAAGACGTGCAGGATATGTTTCCGATAGTGCTTTCGATGGTGAAGAGGCTTATTTTTTAGGTAGCACAGAGTCTTACGACGCGGTGATACTTGATATAGGTTTACCGCAGATTGATGGTATTAGTGTTGTTGAAAAGTGGCGTCAAGAAGGGATCTCCATGCCTGTTTTAATGCTAACAGCGCGAGACCGTTGGTCTGATAAGGTGCACGGTATTGATGCTGGAGCTGACGATTATGTTGTGAAGCCATTTCATTTGGAGGAAGTGATGGCGCGCTTGCGAGCATTAATTCGTCGCACTACGGGACATGCGACGAGTGCATTATGTTGCGGAAATGTTTTGTTGGATACAAAGACATCTCGTGTTTTTGTGGATGGTCAATTGATTAAACTAACATCTTATGAATTCAGACTGCTTTCGTATCTCATGCATCATTGTGACAGAGTCATTTCAAGAACAGAGCTTACTGAACATCTTTATGATCAGGATTTTGATAAGGACTCGAATACAGTGGAAGTCTTTGTAGGTCGGTTACGGAAAAAGCTTGGAGTGGATTTGATTGAAACTATTCGAGGAATGGGATATCGCGTGAGAACGCGAGGTGATTAATGAATGTTTTTGAAGAGAATAATTGGTATAGGAGGTTCTTTTTTGTAATTACTCGATCTCTCAGTTTACGTGTTATGATCTTATCAACATTATGGGTTGTTATTTCTCTTTTATCGATTTCTGCAGTAAGTATTTTATTTTATAAGCGTTCGACTGAACAAAGCCTAGAGCGTATCCTTTCTGCTCAACTCTACAGTCTTATTGCAACAGTGACGGTGTCATCAGAAGGTACTTTAAGAGGAGGGGCTGGGATTGATGATATTCGTTATTCTGATCCAACAACAGGATGGTATTGGGAAGTTGTTGCGATATCCCATAATTTAAAAGGAAGATTGACATCCCCCTCATTGGGAACAGGCGAGATATTTACACCAAGTGATGTTGATATACCTTTTAACAATAAATTCTTTCGCTCTTATCGGATAACGGGGAACAATGGTCAAAAGCTACAAGTGATTGAGAGTGATGTTGTTCTTGATAATAAAAATCATATTGCACGTTTTCGGCTTGTTGGGAATATCGATGAAGCTCATGCCCAGGTAAAGGAATTTAAGCGAACTTTGCAAATTTTTCTTTGGAGTTTCGGTATCGGGAGTGTTCTTATTAATATTGCTATTATTTTCTTTAGTTTTCAACCGTTGAAGCTTATTCGACGTGCATTGAATGATATTCGCGAAGGAAGAGTTCATTATGTGAATACGGATTTAGTAAGCGAAGTGATGCCGCTTGTACAAGAGATGAATACTCTCATTAATAATAATCAGCGTATTATTGAGCGATTTCGCACACAGGTTGGTAATCTCGCGCATTCATTGAAGACGCCTCTATCCGTGATTATGAATGAGACAGATAAGATGCGCGGAGAAAAGGCTAGTTTGTTGAGAGAGCAAACGCAAATAATGCAAGCTCAAATCAATCATTATCTTCAGCGTGCGCGGATTGCAGCACAATGCGATAGTGTTGTCTATCATACGTCTGTTCGCAGTGTGCTTGAACGCTTGGTGCGGGTTATGAAAAAGCTTAATCCTGAAAAACAAATTCAATTTATTATGGATGTTGATGATATTGTTTTTTCTGGAGAGAAGGAAGATTTAGAAGAAATTATAGGGAATTTGATTGAAAATGCTACTCAGTGGTCTCGCGCAAAGGTTTTGATCTCTTGTTGTTTAGAAGAAAATGCTGAAGAAACAGAATATTTTAGTATCTTTGTAGAAGATGATGGTCCTGGTTTAACAGAAGACAAAATTGATGAAGCATTAAAAAGAGGGCGGCGGTTTAATGAAAATAAACTAGGGTCAGGCTTAGGGTTAGCAATTGTTTCAGATATGGTCAGTGAATATGGTGGCAATCTCTTTTTATCACGTTCTGATTTGGGTGGATTGTATGCAAAAGTTTTATTACCTAAGATGGGAGAATAACATATTTTCTCCTTAAGCAAGAAATGTCTATAAAGTTTTTAAAGCAGTATTTTCAGACAATACATCAAAGAGTAGGGAAACATTGTTTTTAGTTTCTTTGTTTAATTGATGTATATAATAGATTAATATTCTCCATGAAAAAATGAATTTTTATTAATTCACATCATTTTTCTCATGAAGAGGATAAAATGTAAGCGAGTTATTCTCTGTTCGTATTGGAAAAAAACGATATGCTCTTATTAATTTTTGCAGCATTTTTTCTGATTTTTCTGGCAAGTGTTCTTTTTCTTTCACTACGTTTTGACGATGAGATAAAAAAAGAATGGAAAGTTCAAACCGTGGATGGTTACAGAAGCCATAAGCGTATGATTGAGTTTAACAAGCTTTATATGCATTATAAAAAAAGAAATATTCTTAAGGCTTTAAGTATCTTGTTTGTTCTCCTTATGACATGGAATATTTATGGGCTGACAGGCAATCCAGAAGTGAAAAGTTATTTTTTTAGCGAATTAATGGATAAAAATCCTCAAACTCTTAGTAAGCAAGAAAAGCTTATTCGTTTACAAGTGCTTTTTTTCCGTGCACCTCATGATGGCAAGCTAGCAGATGCGTTAGCGGTAGGGTATCTCGAAGAAAGCCTTTTTCAAGAAGCAGTGAATACTTATTTAGATGCACTTCGTTTGAATGGAGAAACAGCTCCAAGGCTTGTAGGATACGGTTTAGCATTGGTTGGTTATGAAGGGGGAGTGATAACGCAAGAAGCGCAAAATGCTTTTCAAAAAGCAGCAGATTTAGCGCCAACAGATTTTTATCCACGTTTATTGTTGGCAGATGCATTGCATCAAGCAGGAAAAACTGCGCAGGCAGTGCAATTTTTACAAAGCTTTCTTGATACAATGCCTGAAAATTTTTCAGGACAATCACGTGTTAAAAAAATGATGATTCAGTTACGTGATTTATCGAGTGATCATACAAAGAAAAGAAATCTTGCACCTATGTAGAAGATGTGCAAAGCTCTTAAAAAATAAAATATTGATACTTAGTTATAACGTATTTAAAATTTTTTCGCAGAGTGTCTATGAACAGTCAATCTTTAAAGAATTCTACCTCATGGAAGGTTATTTTAGAGCAGCGAAAAAAAAAGCGCTTACTGATCATATTATTATGTTGTTTGGTTATAACAATTGCAGCAAGTCTCATAGTGTATGCAATGCGTCATGCGGTCAGTTTTTTTAGAATGCCCTCTGAAATTACAAGAGAAGATATTTTAACGGAGCGCCCTTTGCGTTTGGGTGGCTTTGTTGAAAAGGGAACTGTTCAATATGTTGGAGAGAGAGGCGTTGTTTTTTTTGTAACGGATAACAAAAAACATGAAAAAGTAGTTTTCAATGGTGCCTTACCGGATCTTTTTCGTGAAGGTCAGGGGGTGATCGTAGAAGGGCATTTCGATAAACAGGGATTTTTTATAGGGATGCGTATTTTAGCAAAACATGATGAAACTTATATGCCTAAAGAAACAGCTGATCGTTTGAAAAAACATTACATTATGGAGAAATAATTCGATTGTGCTTGTCGAACTGGGTCATATTTTTTTAGCTGCAGCATTTTCAGTAAGCTTATTAGGGGCATTTTTACCTGCTTTAGGTTTTTGGTGGAGAGAGCGTTTGTTAATGCAAACAGTTGTTCCTCTAACATATATTACTTTTACATTACTGCTTTTATCTTTTTTAGTGATAATTTATGCTTATGTTGTATCTGATTTTTCTGTTTTGAACGTTGTTGAGAATTCTCATTCAGAAAAACCGATGCTCTATAAAATTACAGGTGTTTGGGGCAACCACGAAGGCTCTATGTTGTTGTGGGTTTTAAGTCTTGCTTTTTTTAGTGCATTGATGGCTTTTTTTAGCCAACATTTGCCAGAAGATTTTAAGACGCTTGTTTTAATTTGCCAAAGTTGGATTACAACTGCTTTTCTTTTATTTATTCTTTTTGTATCCAATCCATTTTTACGCGTAAATCCACCAGCATTGCAGGGAAATGGTCTCAATCCTCTTTTACAAGATATCGCATTAGCAATTCATCCACCGCTACTTTATTTAGGTTATGTCGGTTTTTCACTTTGTTTTTCTTTTGCCGTTGCGGCATTGATTATGGGACATGTTGATAGAATTTGGGCGCGTGGGATTCGTCCGTGGCTTTTACTTGCTTGGTGTTTTTTGACATTGGGTATTATGGTTGGCTCTTATTGGGCTTATTATGAGCTAGGATGGGGAGGCTATTGGTTTTGGGATCCTGTTGAAAATGTTTCGTTTATGCCTTGGCTTTCAGGAACGGCTCTTTTACATTCTGCTCTTGTTCTCGAAAAACGAGAAATATTGAAAAGTTGGACTCTGTTTTTAGCGCTGCTTACTTTTTCCCTTTCTCTGATGGGAACTTTTCTTGTGCGTTCTGGGCTTTTAGTTTCTGTTCATAGTTTTGCTGTTGATCCAGCACGCGGGCAAGCAATTCTTGCTCTTTTATTTTTTTTTACGGGAGCTGCTTTTCTTCTTTTTGCTTTGCGTATCCCTATTTTAAAAACAGAAAGATTTTTTCAACCAATTTCACGTGAAGGGTTTATTGTTTTAAATAACTTGTTACTGACAACAATAACAGCAACAGTATTGATTGGTACGCTTTATCCTTATTTTATTGAGATATTAACAGGGCAAAAAATTTCTGTAGGGGCTGCTTTTTTTAACCTTACCTGTGGACCGCTAATGGTTTTGCTGTTGTTGTTTGTTCCATTTGGGACAATGATGGCATGGAAACGCGGTGATTTTCTTGCAGTTTTTGAACGGTTGTGGTTTGTTTTTGTATTGGTTGGTATCGTCTGTTTTATAATATTCTATGCGGCATCTGTGCGTGATATTTTTGCAGTTTTAGGGATTGGGCTTTCAGCGTTTGTTTTTTTAGGCAGTTTAGCGGATCTATGGGGAAAGAGTGGATATGGCAAGAGAGCTTTTTCAGTACGCGTTAAGAGATTTCTTGGATTGCCATGGTCTACTTTTGGTGCAGCAATAGCACATATGGGATTAGGCATTACATTATTTGGTATTGTTTGCGTGGTAAGTTTTGGGCAAGAACGTATTTTAATCATGAACGTAGGGGATAGGGTGACGATAGCGGATAAAACGCTTCATTTTGATGCAGTGCATGATGGTGTTGGTTCGAATTATTCGACAATGGAATTTTATTTTAAAATATATGAAAATAAAAACATTGTGGGTCATGTAACAGCCTCAAAGCGATTTTATTCAAGCCAAAATACATCAACAACAGAAGTTGGTCTTAAAAATTATGGCTTATCGCAGCTATATATTGTACCGGGACATATCGATAATCGGGGTCTCGTTGTGCACGTATGGTGGAAGCCTTATGTAATATGTATTTGGTTAGGGGCATTCATGATGGCTATGGGGGGATGTTTTTCTCTTTTGGGGTATTGGTTTCGCATTGGCATGTACAATAGGATAGTGCTTGCTTTAAATTTTTGGAAAAGACATTGAGATGAAAAAAATTCTTTGGATTGTATTTTTTTTAATTGCAACGTTTCCTTTTCGATTAGCAATAGCAGTAGAGCCGGATGAGATTTTAAAGGATAAGATTCTTGAAGCGCGAGCACGCCATATTTCATCGCATTTACGTTGTCCGGTTTGTCAAAATCAATCAATTGATGATTCAGATGCTGCTTTAGCAGGTGATTTACGGCTTTTAATTCGGGAAAGGCTAAAAATGGGCTATAGTAATCAGCAAGTCACTGACTTTCTTGTTGAGCGATATGGTGAATTTATTCTCTTGAAACCACCATTGAATAAAATAACTTGGTTTTTATGGTTCTCGCCTTTGATCATTATTATCATTGGCGTAAGTATTATATTTTTCCACTTCAAACGGAATAATCATGCGTTATGTGAATGAAAAAGAACAGTCAAAAATGTCATTGCATTAAAAAAAATGTTACATAAAAGAAAAAAATCAGATCATCTGCAATAAGCAGACAATCTTATTGTAATTATATTAGGGAATACTGAAACCTTACAAAACTTTAATAATTTAGACAGAAAACGGTAAGGTCTGGTATTTTATAAGTGATCGGAATTGAAATATAGGTATGATTGAATAGGAGCATAGAATAAATGGTTAAAAAGGCTTTCTTTAAAACATTTGTCGCAGTGAGTTTTTCTGCGATATTGGAAAGTGCACTGTTTTTTAGTGGATGTACATCAAGCTTGTGGATGACAAAGGCTCATGCAAGTTCTGTATTTACTTCGTTAATGCAACAACAGGGATTTGCCGATATTGTTGCTCAAGTGAAACCAGCCGTTGTGGCAGTACAAGTAAAGAGCAATAAAAAGAAAGAAGATAGGTTCTTTAGCAACTTTTTTAGTGGTCCAGGACTTGATCAATTACCAGATCAGCATCCTTTAAAAAGATTTTTTAAAGAGTTTTATGATTTTGATAAACCTAAAAATAAATTTCCGCACCAATCGCAGAGACTCCGTCCTGTTGCTTTTGGATCGGGTTTTTTTATTTCGTCTGATGGTTACATTGTGACCAATGATCATGTGATTTCTGACGGAACAAGTTATACTGTTGTTCTTGATGATGGTACAGAATTGAACGCAAAGCTCATTGGGAAAGACCCAAAAACCGACCTTGCCGTATTAAAAGTGAATGATAAAAGAAAATTTTCTTATGTTGATTTTGGTGATGATTCAAAGCTTCGTGTTGGGGATTGGGTTGTTGCTATTGGGAATCCATTTGGTCTTGGTGGAACTGTGACAGCAGGTATTGTTTCTGCACGTGGACGTGATATTGGCACTGGTGTATACGATGATTTTATTCAGATTGATGCTGCTGTTAATAGAGGAAACTCTGGTGGTCCAACGTTTGATCTTAATGGAAAGGTTGTTGGGGTTAATACAGCAATTTTTTCTCCTTCTGGAGGAAATGTTGGGATTGCTTTTGCTATTCCAGCAGCGACTGTAAAACAGGTTGTACAACAACTTATTGAAAAAGGTTCAGTTCAACGTGGTTGGTTAGGTGTTCAGATTCAGCCGGTAACAAAGGAGATTTCCGATTCAATAGGATTGAAAGAAGCCAAAGGTGCTTTGGTTACTGATCCGTTAAAAGGACCGGCAGAAAAGGCTGGTATTAAAGCGGGTGATGTAATTATTTCAGTGAATAATGAAAAAGTTGCTGATGCGCGTGAGTTGGCGAAACGTATTGCAAATATTAAACCAGGAGAAATGGTAACCATAGGGATTTGGAGATCAGGTAAGGAGGAGAGTATAAAGGTTAAACTCGCTTCAATGTCTGAAGATGAAAGTAAGAAAGAGACTTCAAAATATTCAAATGGACAGAGTGATTTAGATGAAACATTGGAAGATTATGGTTTGATTGTTATGCCTTCTGATGATGGTGTAGGGGTTGTCGTAACGGATGTCGATACCGATTCAGATGCTGCAGATAAAGGGATACGCCCTGGTGATATCATTGTGACAGTAAATAATAAACCGGTTAAACGAGTCTCTGATATTATTAACACAATCAAAAATGCTCAGCAGTTAGGACGAAAGGCTATACTCTTACAAGTGCGAACAAATGATCAAAATCGTTTTGTTGCTCTTCCAATTTTCAAAAAATAAGGCTTTAGTTGTAGGACAAATGTTTATTAAATATTTGTCCTACAACATAATAAAATAATGGAGATACGTTTTATGAAGATACTCGTTATTGAAGATGATCATGAGACGGGGCATTATCTCGAAAAAGCATTTTTGGAAGTAGGGCATTCTGTTGATGTTGCTTATGATGGGGATACGGGATATGCTTTAGCAACCACGGAAAATTATGACGTTATGGTTGTTGACCGAATGCTTTTGCATCGTGATGGTCTTTCTATTATTGCTGAATTGCGCGCTAAAGGCAATGAAACACCGGTTCTTATTCTGTCTGCTTTAGGGCAAGTTAATGATCGTGTAACGGGGCTGCGTGCAGGGGGAGATGATTATTTGACAAAGCCTTATGCTTTTTCTGAACTTCTTGCGCGTGTTGAAGTTTTACAACGGCGGAAAAATCCTAAAGAAGCAGAAACTGTTTACTGTGTAGGTAATCTTGAGCTTGATCGGTTAGCACATACGGTAAAACGAGGTGATAGAAACATTCTATTGCAACCACGAGAGTTTCGTTTACTTGAATATTTGATGCGTTATGCGGGGCAGGTTGTTACACGCACTATGCTTTTGGAAAACGTTTGGAATTACCATTTTGATCCACAAACGAATGTCATTGATGTCCATATCTCTCGTTTGAGAGCCAAAATTGAAAAAGATTTTGATGTTCCCCTTCTCCATACAGTGCGTGGAGCTGGATATATGCTGAAAGTACCAGATAACAAAGCATGAATCGTTTGATTAATATAATGCGCACGACGGCGCTAAGGCTTTCAGCACTTTACATTTTATTGTTTGGATTGGTGGCAACAGGACTTTCTATTTATATGACGGCATTTTCTGCTTCATTGTTAACAGAGCAAACTGAACAGGCTTTACATGAAGAATTAAAGTATATTGAAAATGCTTATAATTATGGGGGATTATCCTTATTAATGCGCACTATTGATTATCGTTCAAGACAACCAGGAGCATTTCTTTATCTTGTTACAGATTCTATGGGGCGTATTTTAGCAGGAAATGTAGCACGTATTGAATTAGGTCTTTTGAATCAGAGTGGTTTTATTTCTACCTCTTTTTTGTATTCCCGTTTTGGAGAACATGGCAAAACAAGTGAACATCGCGCTTTGGCGGTTATTGTTGATTTGCCTAATGCTATGAAGATTCTTATAGGACGTGATTTGGATGAGCCAGAACGTTTTGCTGTTGTTATTCGCAAAGCTGTGATCATTGCACTTGCTGCAATGGTTGGAGGCGCTTTACTCATATGGTTTTTTGTTGGCAGGAGAGCTTTACAAAGGATTGATCATGTAACGGCTGCATCACAGCGCTTGATGGATGGTGATTTCAGTGGGCGTTTACCTGTTTCTGGAGTAGGGGATGAGTTTGATCGATTGTCAACCAATCTTAATGTTATGTTAGACCGCATTGAAGAGTTAAATATTGGTTTACGTCAAGTATCAGATAATATTGCTCATGATCTGAAAACGCCGTTAACGCGTCTTAGAAATCGCGCTGAAGAGGCACTTTCAGGAAATAAGACAAAGCTTGAATATCGTCAGGTCCTTGATAGGGTTATTGCAGAGTCAGATCAACTTATTTGTACGTTCAATGCGATTTTAATGATTTCACGTATTGAGGCCAGCAGTGCAATTGAACATCTTGAAATGATGAATATGAAATTGATCATTGAGGATGCTGTTGAGCTTTACGAACCTTTTGCTGAGGAGTCAGGTGTTTTACTTCAGTTGGGAGATATATTTGATAAAGAGCTAAAATTGAATCGTGAGCTTGTTGCACAATCAATTTTTAATCTTATAGATAATGCAATTAAATATGCGCCTAAAGGTGGAAGGCAAGCGAAGGTTTGCTTATCAATGGAATATCGTGATGAACATTTATTAGTTGTTGTGAGCGATAATGGACCAGGAATAGCAGAGGATAAACGTGAAAAAGTGACAGAACGATTTGTTCGTCTTGAAGAAAGCCGCACACAACCTGGGTTTGGGATTGGTTTAAGTATAGCAAAAGCGGTTATGAAGCTTCATGGGGGTGAATTGTTACTTGAAAATGCAAATCCAGGGCTTAGGGCTATTTTGTTATTTCCTTAAAGATATTTTTCTTCACTTTTCTCTTTTCATACGTAACAACTATTTTAAAAGTATAAAGCAATAGAAAGGAAAGAAAAATGCTTTTCAAGGGAGCGCAGACGAAACAAGCTTTTTTTAAAACACAGCTTCTCCCTTTATGTCCTCTCGATAAAAGTGGTTCCCAATGGTTAAAAGACATGGAAGAACAAGCAAGGAAAGAAGGTTTAGAATCGCTTGTTTCCATCATTTCAGAGAGTGGAACGCAGATTGATTTTATCAGTTCGGTTATGACCTTATCTCCTTTTTTGCGTGAGGTTTTAATTGCCAACCCATCATATCTTAGTGCTTTATTAAATGTTGATATAGAAACAAGGCTGAGCGAAATTATAGATGATATTACAGCTATTGATAAGGATGAAGCTATAAATGAAACTTCATTGATGGCTGCTTTAAGGCGCAAAAAACGAGAAGCGCATGTTCTTATTGCTTTAGCTGATTTGGGTGGTGTTTTTACTTACGAAGTTTCATGTGCTTGGTTGACACGTTTGGGCGAAGCAGCATTAAGTGTAGCACTACGTTTTCTATTAAGAGAAGCGCATGATCATGGTAAGATCAATTTATTAAGCCGTGAGAATCCAGAAAAAGACTGTGGTTTAATTATTTTAGGGATGGGAAAGTTAGGAGCAGGGGAACTTAATTATTCTTCTGATATTGATCTTATTGTTTTCATTGATGAAACATCACCTCATATTGGTAATCTTTCTGAAAGTGTTGACATATTTTCTAAAATGGTACGCCGATTAATCCGTATCATTCAAGAACGCACTGCGGAAGGATATGTTTTTCGTCTTGATTTTCGTCTTCGTCCAGATCCAGGATCAACCCCTTTGGCCTTACCAGTAAGGACTGCATTGCGTTATTACGAAGGGCGTGGGCAAAATTGGGAACGAGCAGCCATGATTAAAGCACGTCCAGTTGCTGGTGATAAGAGGGCAGGTTTTAACTTTCTCAAAGAGCTTTTTCCCTATGTGTGGCGGAAATATTTAGATTACGCTGCTATTGCTGATATTCATTCGATCAAACGTCAAATTCATGCGCATAAAAATTATGGTCAAATTGCAGCTTATGGGCATAATATAAAGTTAGGTCGTGGTGGTATTCGTGAGATTGAGTTTTTTGTTCAGACACAGCAGCTCATTGCTGGTGGACGTTTTCCTCAATTACGTGGACGTCAGACAGTTGCAATGTTAGCAGAACTTCACACGCTTGGTTGGATCAGTGAGAAAACGAGAAATAGCCTTATAAAAAGTTATGCTATTCTTCGAAATGTAGAACATCGTATTCAAATGCTTTTCGATGAACAAACACATCTTCTTCCAAATGATACTGCTCAATTCACGAGTGTTGCCTATTTAATGGGTTATCAAGACAGTAACAGTTTTATCCGTGATTTATTAAAAACACTTCAGGTTGTTGAAAAACATTATGCTGCACTTTTTGAGAATGAGCAAGAACTTGGTTTAGAAATTGGTAATTTAGTTTTTACAGGTGAAGAAGATGATCCAGAGACATTAATAACGTTAAGCCGTTTAGGTTTCGAAAGAGCAAGTGATATTTGTCGTATTATGCGCACGCTCCATTTTGGTCGTTATAAAGCAACGCAATCAGCCGAAGCACGCGAGAGATTAACGGAATTAACACCAGCTCTTTTGAAAGCTTTTGGTGGGACAAAACGAGCTGATGAGGCGATGTTGCGTTTTGATGGTTTTTTACAGGGCTTACCTTCAGGAATTCAGCTTTTTAGTCTTTTGCAGTCTAATCCTTCTCTTTTGGATATGCTTGTCCTTATTATGGGGGCTGCTCCACGTCTTGCAGAAATTATTGCACGCAGGTCCCATGTTTTTGATGGAATGTTAGATCCGAATATTCTTTCAGAATTACCGACCAAAACGTACTTAGAAAAACGGCTTGAATATTTTCTTGAAAATGTTCTTTCTTATGAGAAAATTCTTGACCATTTAAGGATTTTTGCAGATGAACAACGTTTTTTGATTGGTATTCGAATTTTAAACGGTACAATTACAGGAGAAAGAGCGGGTTTTGCTTTTACTGCGCTTGCTGATCTTATGATTACAAAAACATTTGCTACCGTTCAAGAGGAATTTTCTCGTCTTCATGGTCGTATTAAAGGGGGGCGTGTTGGCATATTGGGTATGGGGAAGCTTGGAAGTCGCGAATTAACAGCAGATTCCGATGTTGACCTTGTTTTGCTTTATGAACACGATAATGATGCAGAAATATCTGATGGAGAAAAGCCTCTTTATATCTCTCAATATTATACGCGTTTAGCACAGCGCCTCGTTTCTGCTTTATCCACTCTTACAAGCCAAGGTATTCTTTATGTCGTTGATTTAAGGTTACGGCCATTAGGCAATAAAGGACCTATTGCTGTTTCTTTTCCATTTTTTAAAAAGTATTATCGCCAAGAAGCATGGATATGGGAATATCTTGCTTTAACAAGGGCTCGAGGCATTGCAGGAGACCCTGATTTTTTACAAAAGCTAGAAAATGAAGTGTGTGCAATTATTGCTATTTCTCGTGATAAGAAGGAAGTTGCAAAAGAAGTATGTGAAATGCGTGCCTTGATTGCAAAAGAAAAGCCGCCAAAAAATCAATGGGATTTAAAAACGATGTCTGGTGGCATTATGGATTTGGAGTTTATTGCTCAATTTTCTCTTATTACGCATGTCATTGAGTTTCAAATTGGAGCGACGACAGCGGATATTTTAGATCACTTACCAAACAGTTTTCTTAATCAGTCATGTATTGCTGATTTACATTATGCCTATCGTCTTTATACAAATTTGAGTCAAATTATACGGCTTTGCTTAAATGATTCTCTTGATCCCAATGATATGCCACCTGGATTAAGTGACCTTTTGTTGAATAGTGTTGGGGAACCTGATTTGCTTCGTGTTGAAAAATTAATTGCAGAAACTGGGCAATTGGTCTGTTCAGTTTTTTCAAAAATCATGAAACATTAAAATAATTCTATAAGAATAAATAAAAATTATTAATTCCATTTTTATATATTAATTTTTTGTCTTTCATTTCATAGACGCTTGAGATGGTTAGAGTGAAGTTCTCTACTGGTTTTTCAAGTGTGATGAAAAAATTCTCCATTCTAGGTATCATTCTTTATACAAAAAACGATGAGTGATTAATTTAGTGAATCATATTTTTTATGAGCGTTATCTCATTTTTTCAAAAAATTGACATTATAATTATTTATATTATTGAATATAATGATGATCAATATGAAGCTATAAAAGCTGCTATAGATTAATAGTTTCTGGAAATTATAAATAATATTTAAGCTTTATTTAAAACTAATTTTAATTTTTTAACTGTGTCATTTTTGCTATAGATTTTTTCAAAAAATTGTGAAACGATTTACCATTATTTATGTATCACATTAGCTTTTAGGGGAGCAATTATGATTACAAAGTATTTAGCCTCAACATCTCTATTTTCTTTAATTTCAATTTCTGTAGTACAGGCGTCGGATATCGTTATTCCTGAACAACCTGTTCCTGTTATTCCAGCGCCTGCTTTGTCTTGGACAGGATTTTATCTTGGAGGACAGATTGGTAACTTTTCAGGTAAAACAACTGCAAGTTATTTAAAACATGAGACAGGGATATGGAATCCAATTGGAAAGGAGAATTTACCTAAACTTTCTGGTTTTATCGGGGGAGTTTATGCGGGTTCCAATATTGATATCGATAATAGTTTTATTATAGGTGTTGATACAGATATTATGTGGTCTGGTAAAAAGGATTCTAAAGATGTCAATCTACCGAAAAAAAGTCCAACTGAAGAAACACCAAAACCTATAGAAGAAACAAGTCTAACAAGAGATTTGCAGGAGAATGATTCAACAAGGCGTATTAAAGCTGTACGTCATACTTTAAAACAAAAATGGGCTGGTGCTACACGGGTGAGAGTTGGTTTTGCGATTGAGCGTATGATGCCTTATATTTCCGGAGGGATTGCTTATACGCAGCTTCAGAATATTTTTGCGGCAGTAGCTGATAGCAAAAATGGAGAAGTTGATTTTTCTGATTGGTTGCATGATGAAAAAAAGACCATGATTGGTTATACCCTTGGAGGTGGTATTGATTTTGCAATGACTGATAATGTCATTGTGCGTGCAGAATATCGTTATTCAGATTTTGGCAAAAAGAAGTTCATACAGGATAAATTTGAAATGGGCTACAAAACAAATGATTTCCGCGTGGGTGTAGCTTATAAATTTTAATTTTTTGCAGAATAAAACACTTCAAAAGTCTCATTTTCGAATGAGGCTTTTATTTTTCAGGTATGTTCTAGTAAATATCCTTTACTCAAAATAGCTACTATTTTATTCGAACAATACTTTGATTTATAAATATAAATTACTTTTTGTCATGTTGAGTGAGAGACCCGAGTGTCATAAGATTTTCTCATTTTAAACCTATACTATATTGAACCAATCAAAACCATGTCTTTTGCACGTCAAAAAGAGGGGGAGTCGTGAGATAAAAAACATTAAAGAAAGAATAAAAATGCTTCTTATGAACTATCTTAAGTGCTAAAGGCTGTTGCTACATTAGGGGGTGGCAAAGTATGAGATTTGATACTAGCTTGCTTTTCCATAAACGTGAAGATGGTGTTGCTAAATGGACTTATCATTACATCATTCATAGGTGCCGTCGGGAAATGGGTTTTGGTGCTTTAAAAGATGCTTTTTAAAACCAACATGTGAATTGGCAAGCTAATGGCATTTTATTTTATTTGAAAGATCTCTCATACAATCAACTTTTCTGTTTTGCGGTATCGTAAAATATTTTATTTAATAACAAAAAGATCGCAAAAAAATTCTAAAGCACGTAAAATTACATCCGCAATGTAACTCAATAATAAAATAATTATAAAGAGTATTATAAAGTGATTTATAGGAAAAAATAGAGAGAAAATTAGGAATTTATTGAGACATAAAAAACATTATTACCTATGTCTGTTATCGAAATATAATCTACTATTTTTTATAACTTTTTTAATGTACGATAATAAATGTCGAGTGAAATAGTAATGGATCATTTCAAATCTATTTACGATAAATCAATCAACATCATTTGTTTATGAATCACAAGTAGGTTGGGTTATTGAAATTATATACTTTAGTTATTATTTGGCTTTTTTAGGCATTGATTTTCAGGTATAGACGCTGAATGAGCTTCTCTATTATTCTATAAAATATCATCATTGTAATAATATAAGGATTTTACGCATTAGATGCTTTTGGAGGAGTGTATGATGAAATTCAAAGCAGGGTTTATGTGTAGAGCTTTGTGAAGTAAATCACATGCGCAATTAGCAGCTGGAACCCGTGAGACAAGAATCCGGATTATTTATAAATCAGATGTGGTAGAATTTTCGTTCTTTAGGGCGGGAAGGAAGAAAACCGATAAGTTTGTAAAAAGCTAGTCACATAAGTGGGGCAGCAGATGGAACTGTCTGAGAAAAATTGATCTATTGACAGAGAAGGTGAAACTTTGTCTTTTAAGGAGAAAAAGGGAAATAAGAATTATGATTTTCAAAGGAATATGAAATAAAAATATTTTCGTTTTTTGTTGTTTTGGCAACTATGAAGGTGTTTAAAGATTAATTGTTTCAGTACATGCAATCTCGTTTTGAAGATTGATAATGCTATAACGTTGTAATTGGCAATGCCATTGATTTTGTAAGCGTTCAATGGAAAATAAATTAAAGCCTGCGGGTGGTTTTTTATCACCAAAAGCTTGTGATGCGGAAGGAACACCAACAATAGGAATTTTTTTAATTGGTCCTTCAATGTAATTCAATGTGGGTAAATGAGTATGTCCGTGAAGAATAAGCTCACAACCGTGATATTTGATAACGTCTAGAAAACGTTTTATATCCCGTAGTTTTTTATGCCAAGACGTTGCCTTTGGAAAGGGGGGGTGGTGAATCATGACGACACGAAAAAGGTTGCGCTGTGCTGCTTCCTTTAAAAAGAGCGGTAAAGTTTGCGCTTGCATTTTACCAAAATAGCCAGAAGCTTGAAAAGGCAATGTCGCAATGGCTGAAGAAGCTGCTATGATGGCAACATCTTTGCGAATGCGCATATAAGGAAAGACGCTTTTTTGAGGGATGTCACCTGTAATCCAAGGTTTAAAAAGAGTGCATGCTTTTTGTAAAGCGCCGCGGACATAGGCATCGTGATTTCCAAATGTTAAAGAAATATCTTGAGGTTTTCCTAGGTTAAGTAGCCAACGATGAGCTTGTACAAATTCTTTATCGAGAGCAAGATTTACAAGATCACCAGAGATCACAAGGTGATCAGGTTTTTTTTTGTTCAAGGCATCTATTACAGTTTCTAGGACATCTGTTGCCATCTGACTCTTACGTTTTTTTTGCCAGTTCAGATAACCGGTAAGACGCTTCCCAGAAAGTTCAAAAAGGGAAGGTTGCGGGAGAGGGGAAAGATGTACATCCGATATATGGGCAAGATAAAACATAAAAGCTCGTAGAGGATTAAAAACGATTTAAAGAATAAACATAAGATAAGTTAGTGCTTAAAGGCAAGAAAGATTGTAAAATGAAAATTAGCTTGCAAAAAAGAACGTCTCAAGCGGAATGTTCCAAATAGAATATCCCTAATAAAATATCATTGTGTTGTAGATTCACATATTTGTAAAAAAACATTTCTCAATGCGTTTGAGCTAACTTCACGACGGTACTCGATATTATAATGGAAAGCTTCTGTGAACTATATAGGGCTTACTGTACACTACCATCTCTACACTTATACAAGGTGCAAATAAAAAACATCATACTATTTTCCCCCAATTTTATGAAAATCCTTGCTTTGCTTTAAGAGGATTCATAAGAGGTATTTCACTCTTTTCTTCAATGGTTTCTATCCATACAGCATCTCTTCTAATAATACGCAAGAGAATGTTTTTTATTGTTTTAATATGAGGATATTAGAAATAAGGAGAATTCCACTGTATTTTGAGTTATAAATCAATACGTTATCTAATTACAAAAGACAAGTAGATACGTAAAAAGATAAGCTGAATTTTAAAACTATTATACGAAATCTCAGACTTTTTAACGGCCTTCATAATACCACATGCTGCTCAACAGTAAAAGGTAAGCAAGCAGTGCAAAAAAACCAGAAAATATCGAAAAATAAAAGGTATTGATTAAACGGGTTTCTGTTGCTTCTTTCAGAACAATTGAATGTGCTGGGGAAGAGGACGGACTTGTTTTTGATTGAATCAGCTTAAATGGAGGAAGATGAATGTTTTCTTTTCCTTCAGGGTGTAAACGTCCGATGTAGCCACCAGTGTGCTTAATAATGGGGGCTAGTTTTTCTTGTGTTGAAATCAAGTCAAACAACTCAAGATTATCGAGCATCCCTACAGAAGAAAGTATTGTTAAACCGCCATTTTTAATGGTAAAAATTCCTGTCTCATCAGTGGTCACAGTTGCAGTAAAAAGGCCTTCTTGCTCTTTGGTCAGAGTAATATTTTCTTTTTTTCCAGAGGGAAAGATTATTTCAGCGGGTTCTGGATGGTCTTTTAGAGTTTGGCGGCGAATTGTTAAATGATGATGGCTGCTGGTCGCACTTAATTTTTCTTCCTCAAGTTCTGGTTCTTTCATGAGCCAATGGGCAATACGACGATAAAGAGCAGCATAAGGACCACCGCCTTCGAAACCTCGTGCCCAAAGCCAACTTTCATCAGAGAGCAACATGCCTACACGTCCTTTATCAACATGCGAGAGAAGTAAAAGTGGTTGTTCATCGGCTCCTTTCATGAGGGCGATTCCGTTATTTATGTTTTGAATAGCAATTTGTCGCAACCACTGCCCCCATTGAGAAGCGGGAAGGTTAAGTGTTGCAAGACCCCTTGTGACAGGATGGCGCTCACCTTCTTTGGTTAATGTGGGGCGAAAAGGTTTTTCAATAATAGTTCCATTGGGCAATGCCGGTAAAATGCTTATTAAAGGTGTTTTCGCAAGTGAGTTTTTTTGGGTAAATTCAGGTCCTGTTACCATCAGCAATGCACCACCCTTTTGTACATATTGGGCGATATAATCATAGTAGATTAAGGGGAGAACAGTAGAGTGCTGGTAGCCATCAAGGATGATGAGATCAAAGTTATTAATTTCTTCAACAAAGAGTTTTCTTGTGGGAAAGACCACTAAGGATAATTGGCTTGAGGGCGTATTATCTGCTTTGGTGGGGGGACGCAAAATAGTAAAGTGAACAAGATCAATATTAGAGTCACCTTTCAAAAGGTCTCGCCATGTCCGTTCTCCATTATAAGGAGCACCTGAAATAAGAAGAACGCGTAAATTTTCTCTGATTCCTTCAATAATTGTTATGGCGCGGTTGTTTTTAAAGCTTAGTTCACCTTTGTGTGGATCAGTTATAACTTGGATAATATTTTTTTCAGCATGAGGAAGGCTAATTTCAGTTTGAAAAATCACGCCAGGAGTCACAGAATAATGGCCAATGTCTTGTCCATTGACGCTTAGTGTAATATTTGCTTTCTGTGGTATTGTTTTTTTGGCGGGGCCTTTATCTTCTACCAAAATGGAGAGCGTTTGTGGTTTGTTGACAAGGGCAAAGCGTGGAGGAGAAATAAACTTGATTTGGCGATCAAATTCATCTGAGTGCCCTGTAATCAGGGCATTGAGAGGTGCTTCATGATGAAGGTCTGATAGGTCAGGAATGTCATGCACTTGTCCATCGGTGATAAAAATGGTTCCTGCATAACGAGAGAGCGGTACATCAGATACTGCTTGTGTTAAAGCCTCAAACAAATTCGTTGAGGGCGCATACTGATTATCAGCAAGTTTTCCAGCTTCAATAAAGCGTGGTTCAAATTGTGGATAATGCGCCAATGCTTGAGTTAATTGCGCGCGCGCTTCATCACTGTCGTTTGTACGTGTTCCAAATGTTTGGCTTTTGCTGCGGTCAATAACAATTCCTACTGTGCTTTTCAGTGGTTCACGCTGTTCTTTTATGATCATTGGATTGAGCAAAGCAAGGATGAGGGCGCTTAATGCCATCAGACGAAATAAAGAACCTTGCCGTTGCGTAACAAGACCAACAACGACAAAAAGAATCGATATTCCACTTAAGAACAGAATCCAAATGAGTGGTAAAAAAGGCTGAAAAGTGAAAAATGATATCATTGCCTTCTTTCTCTTTTAAAGCGTTCCAAGAGTGCTGGAACATGAACTTGATCCGCTTTATAGTTTCCTGTAAGAACATAAAGGACAATATTTAAACCTGCACGAAATGCCCATAGACGTTGCATTGGATCATTGGGAACAAGGGGATATTTCCATGACCCTTTTTTATCGAGTGCCCAAGCACCAGCAAAGTTATTGGCAGTAATGAGAAGAGAACTTACATTATCGCCGCTGGCAAGGGAATTTTTATTTTTTTTGTTTGTTGATGAGGATTCAATCCATAAAGGTGAACCACGGTAGAGACCAGGAAAATCTGGCATAATATAAAAAGAACGTGCAACAACATGATCCGTTGATGCTGGCTCAATGGATGGAATATTTAACTCTTTTAAGATATCTCGTAATCTTTGCGTTTCTGGAGTAGCATCTCCTTCAAGATTAAGATTGCTCTTTATCTGATCGCGCGTGTCAAATAAAATTGTTCCCCCATGTTTCATAAAGTTATTTATTTTTTCAAGGCTTTTGGGGGTTGGTATAGGACTCTTAACATCAATTGGCCAGTAAATAAGAGGATAAAAAGAGAGTTCATCTTTATCGAGATCAAGTGCTGTAACAGAGCCGAGGGTAAGCATTGTGCGCTCTGCGATAAATTGACTTAATGCTTCTAGACCACTTTTACTCGTTGTATCAATTTCATGATTATTGGTTATAACATAGGCAAGATGTGTTGCACCAGCAGCTTGTACACTATCATATTGATTTTCTTTCGTTTGTGCATGAAGAGTTGGATCATATGAAAACAAGGCAATAAGACTTATAAAGGGGAGGAGAAACATATTACGCCGTTTCATGAAAGAAAAAATATCTCCTATCCATAAAATGAGAAAATTGTCAAAGGCGAATAATAAGATGGCTAATCCTAAAAGTGGGCCGATAAGATTTTTTTCTTTTGTATCGTAAGATAAAGGTTTTTTATTAAGAGAAGTTGGCAATGATGATTGTTTCATCAAGTGCGACGAATGAGTTAAGAGATTGAGTGCATAAAAATCGTTTTTGACACCATAAAGTCCTGGGGGAGTATGGTAGGAAGGATGGGGTGGATTTTGAGAGTCAAAGATCAAAGGAACAACATCAGAGGGTGGTACTTGTAATTGTCCGTCAACGGCTATAGTTCGCCAAGGGTTTTGTACCACTGTTCTTTTTTCTCTGTGTGTTAGGTTTGTGTTTTCGTTAGAACCTAATGTGATTAATTTTTGCAGCATTTGTGCAAAAAAGCCAGAAAGAGGAAGGTTAGACCATGTTGGGTCAGGAGCAACATGAATGAGAATGAGGGTTCCTTTACCACGTTTTGCTGCGGTAATAAGAGGAGTTCCATCCGAAAGGCTAAGCCACGTTTTTTCAAAAAGATCTGGGGTTGGTTCTGCGAGGATTTGGCGCGAGACAGTAACATCTCCTGGAAAGGGAAGACCAAAGAAAAAGCTATTTTTTGCAAAAGGGGCAAGCTTTTGTGGTTTTGTCCAAGACATAATACTTCCAAGGGAACGTTGACCTGGGCGTAGTGGTATCGGAAGAAGGTTATCGTAATGTTCTGCGCTACTGAGTTTTTCTCCTGCAAAGCGGATGAGTGTTCCCCCTTTATTCACAAAATCAGAAAGTTTTTTTTCTGCTTTTGGGGGTATGTTAACAATGTCACCCATAATCAAAACAGATGGATTTTGTTTAAGCAAATGATCAATATCCGTTGAAAGTTCTCTTCCACCGGCTGTTATAAGCTGTGTATGACCTTGTAAGGCTTTGATAATGTAATAAAATGGAGCAAGTAAAGGCTGTGCCATTTCATTGGTATCGGGTGAGAGAAGAGCAACACGGCTTATCCTGTTATGGCTGTCTACCAAGAAGGTTGCAGCAGCATGGTTTTGATTGTTTATTTTTATCCAAGCGATATCATTGCGTAGTTCAAGTGGTACATTAAAAGGAACAAGTGCTGTTGTTTCTCCTTCAGAGAAATTGTTCGTAAATTGTCCGAGAAGTTGATTATTTGAATCGTAGAGGCTGAGTATAGCGGGAGTGTTACTGTGTGTTGTTGAGCGGATAATACGCGCGCCCATGTTTCCATTGTTATTTTCTATGGATGTTATGCCGGTTAAATCGGAAATATCAGTCAAATACCACAAGAAGTTTCTAGGTTTTAATTCTTCAAGAAGAGCAAAAGCTTGCTCATCTTCATTTGTTTGTAATCCATCACTTAAATAAGCAATATCAAGAGGTTTTCCTTTGGTTATTTTGCTGAGTTTTTTGAAGGCATGCACGCGGTTGACAGGCCAAGGACGCGGTTGCAAATGCATTAAATGCTGTTTTATAATCTTGGCTGGTTGGGGCTCTATATTGGAGATATTATTTTCAGCCGTTGCAACAAGATAAATATTTTTTTGCTGTTTTTCTGCCTGTGCAAGGAGCATTTCAGCGATAGAGATGCGCTGTTTCCATTCTTTTACAGAAACCCAACCATTATCAATAATGAGTGCAAGGGGTTGAGACCCGGAAAAGCTTATTGGTTTTTGATTCCAAGTGGGGCGTGCTAGAGCTATGATAACAAGTGCCGCTATGGTTAAACGCAACAAGAGCAACCACCAAGGTGTATGTTTTGCTGTTTCTTGTTGATGAGTTGGTTTGGGTAAGAAGCGAAAAGGAGGAAAAAGCTCTTTACGCGGAGATGGAGGAGTTATCCGCAACAGCCACCAAATGACCGGTAGGAACAAAAGCCCTAGTAACAGAAAGGGAGCAGCAAAACTCAAAGTGCCCTCCTTTTTTGCAATGGAGAGTCGCTCATTGTATTTGCAAGATGAAAAATGGTCTCTGTTAAAGGTTGATCTGTTGTACTAACGTGATAAGACCATCCTTGGCGTGCGCAAAAATTTACCAATTCTTGTCGCCTTGCGTGATATAGTTTACAATAGTTCTTACGAAGATCTTCTGCTTTAGTGGAAACATGTTTCTCTTTCGTTTCAGGATCCAAAAATTCTGTGTGACCTGTGTAGGGAAAGCTTTCTTCTGCGGGATCAGAAATTTCAATTAAATGAGCTGTCACCTGTTTTGTAGTTAAAACGGTTAAATGTTGGATGATTTTTTCAGGATAGTCGAGAAAATCACTCATTATAATGACATGTGAAAAGCGTGTAATCGTTGAAAAATCCGGAAATAAATTTTCATCTGAATGATTTTCTAAAGCAAAGGCTATTCGTTCTACGACATTGGATGTCATTGTGGGGGACATTAAGTTGGGAATAGCAATATGTTCGCCACTGCGTGCAAGAAGGGATGCCAAGGTAAGGGTAAGAATAGTGGCATGATTACCTTTAGAGATTTTAGAAAAGCGCGAACAGTAATGCATTGATGCGCTCTGATCAGGACAAAGCCAAACGGTTTGTGTCGTTTGCCATTCGTGTTCACGGAGATACGTATTTTCATCACGCGCTGAGCGACGCCAATCAATGCGGGTAATGGATTCTCCTTCCATATAGGGACGAAATTGCCAAAAGTTTTCCCCATTACCGCTTTTACGTTGTCTATGCCACCCGGTGATCAATGTATTAGCGATATGACGCGCTTGTAAAAGGAAATATGGCATTTTGCCAGTATCCTTATGCAGTTCATTTGCCAGCGACAATGGAGGCTTTTGTAAAACTTTTTTGCCAAGAGCCATTCAAAGAGCATCTTTCACAAGGTTATTGATAATATCTTTTACGGTTATATCTTCAGCACGGGCAGAAAAATTAAGAGCCATGCGGTGTTGTAATACGGGATAGGCCAATGCTTCAACATCATCAAGTGAAGGAGCTAAGCGTCCATAATAAAGAGCACGAGCGCGAACACAAAGTGAAAGGGCTTGTGATGCCCGTGGACCAGGTCCCCAAGAAACATAAGTATTAGCAAGGCTATTGTCTTTATGAGGGCGAGATGAGCGGACAATTTTTAAAATAGCTTCAATCACATTTTCTGAAAGAGGCATTTTGCGAACGATATTTTGAATTTTTTGCAATTTTTTGCCGGATAAAATTGGTTTTGCATTTGATTTTTTTTCTTTTGTTGTTTCTAAAATAATCCGTCGTTCTGTTGTAAGGTCAGGATAGTCAATATCGATTTGCATCAAAAAGCGATCCAGTTGTGCTTCAGGAAGTGGATATGTCCCTTCTTGTTCGAGAGGATTTTGCGTTGCAAGAACATGAAAAGGTTGTGGCAAATCATAACGGTTACCTGCAACAGTAACATGATATTCTTGCATAGCTTGTAAAAGGGCTGACTGTGTCCGTGGGGAAGCACGATTGATTTCATCGGCCATGAGAAGTTGCGTGAAAATAGGACCTTGAATGTATCGAAAAGAACGTTTACCGTCTTTATCGGAATCCATAATTTCAGAACCAATAATATCCGATGGCATTAAGTCAGGAGTGAATTGAATGCGTTTTTCATCAAGCCCTAAGACTGTTCCCAATGTTTCAACAAGACGTGTTTTTGCAAGTCCTGGAGCACCGACAAGAAGGGCGTGACCACCAGCGAAAATAGCGATTAAAGCATATTCGATTACCTGATTTTGCCCAAAAATAACTTTGTCAATTTCTTTTTGTAAAATATCCAATTCTTTGTGTGCCGTATCAATATCATCAATAATGACTTGAGCTTCATGATTGATATTGACCTTTTTTATAGAATTGGATGATGGATCATGTTGACTCATATTTCTTCCTTAAGGCGTTTGTCGCAAAAATGGTAATTTTCTCTGCATGATAATGGATATCTTATTGTTTGTAACAGAAAATGAGAAGAAATGAAGTATCATATGCCGTTTTTTTATATTCGTATATAAGAAGAGAAAAGTTTCTTTGGAAGAAATAGACGTGCTTTATAAGGGATGTCTTAAAAAAATTGTTTTATGAAGAGAGTTTTTTAAAGCAATGAAGACAATTTTTGAAAGGTTAAAGGGTGAGTATAAGACAGAACTTCAAACAGGTTGCGTGGTTACAACAAAGTGATATCCAAACACTTCTTCGTGTTTTGTCTGTGGAGGGGGAAGAGGCGCGTATTGTAGGGGGAGCAGTGCGCAATCAACTGCTAGGGCAGCCTATTAGTGATATTGATATTGCAACAACCTGTTTGCCGCAACAGGTTATTGCACGTGTAGAAGAAGCAGGATTTAAAGCTATTCCTACAGGGATTGCTTTTGGTACAATAACAGTAGTTGCTCATTCATGTTCTTATGAGGTTACAACGCTTCGCTGCGATATTGAAACAGATGGTCGTCATGCAAAAGTGGCATTTGGTCGTGATTGGAAAAAAGATGCTGAACGGCGAGATTTTACGATAAATGCGCTTTATTGTGATGCTGCTGGCAACCTTTATGATGATGTGGGAGGTTTGAGTGATATTGCTAGCCGAACAGTTCGTTTTATTGGGGTTGCAGAAGATCGTATTGGCGAAGATTATTTGCGTATTTTACGGTTTTTTCGCTTTTTTGCGTGGTATGGAGCAGGGCGACCTGATGTGCAAGGATTGAAGGCATGTGTTCGTTTAAAACACGGTTTAAAAAAGCTTTCTTCTGAACGTATTTGGGCAGAAATGAAAAAGCTTCTTGCTGCGTTTGATCCAACGCGTGCTCTTTTATGGATGCGACAAAGCAGAATTTTGCCACTCATTTTTCCTGAAACAGAACGATGGGGTATTGATGCAATTCACGCATTGGTGAAGACAGAACAGGCTCTTGGTTGGAAAGTTGATCCATTGTTACGGCTAGAAAGCCTTCTTCCTCCTGATCCCATGCGTCTTCATGAAATGGCACAGCGCTTGCGTTTTTCTCTTAAGGAAACAACGCGATTAAAAGAATGGGCAGAGTTAGAAATAATAAACCAAAACTGTTCTGATCATTTTGTGCAAAAACTGATTTATTTTCATGGACGACAGCCAGTTTTAGATCAATTATCGTTGTCTGTCGCTGCATCACATCTTGATCATCTGGAAAAAAGTGATGCTTTGCAAAAAGCAGAGGGTTATGTCAAGCTTTATCAATTTGCCAAAAAATGGCAAATTCCAACTTTTCCTATTAATGGTAACGATTTAATAAAGAAAGGTTTTACGAAAGGTGTACTTTTAGGAAAAAAGCTTAAAGAGCTAGAAATGATATGGATTGAAAGCGGATTTTTAATGGATCGTCATGCACTATTAGAAAAAATTGATTTATAATATTTCTGTTTATAAACTCACTGTTGTTTATATTTTTTAAGTCAACATATTAATTTATAATAATCATTATTCATGTGAAATAAGAGTTCACAATATTGTAAGGTTATTTCAAACCTGTTCATATTACACCAATCAAAGTTATTGCCTTACACGCCACAAGTGAGGAAAAATGATTACAGAGAGGAAAAATGTCTCTTATGAATCATCTCAAAGATAAGGATTCTCGAAAATGAGAACGAATAAAGAGAATAGTGATAGCGGTTTGCACCTTGTATGACCATAAAGAGGGGGATGTTCACTGGATTTTTACTATGAGGAGTATTTAATCATTCATAGGTGGTGATATGAGGTGATATGAAATGGATGTGCTAGGCACTAAAAAATGTTTATTTTATCAGCACTTAATTGTTGGAAAATAATAGGCATTATACGCTCTAACTATTCTTTATATGTTGTATTATTGTTTTTCGTGATAATTTATGTTTTTATAGGTTACAGTTTCTTTCATGATAACCAATTTGGCGTAATGCTTCTCCTGTTGTTATGGCTACGCTCATGGCGAGATTTAGAGAGCGTGCCTGTGGTTGCATGGGAATTTTCAATGTGTAATCGGCCGCTTCATGAACATAATCGGGAACGCCAGCTGTTTCACGACCAAAAAGTAAAACATCATTTCTTTGATAGCATATCTGCGTATAGCATGTTTTTGCTTTTGTACTTAAAAGCAACAGGCGGCGTTTAAAGTGTTTCATGGAGCTTATAAAATGTTGCCAATCAATGTGTCGTTCTAAGGAAGCATATTCGAGATAATCCAATCCTGCGCGTTTGAGATTACGATCCGACAGATTAAAGCCTGCAGGTTCAATAATGTGCACATGTAAACCAAAGCAAGCGCTAAGACGTAAAATCGTTCCAGTATTACCAGCAATATCAGGTTGGAAAAGAGCTATATGAAGTGTCATGTTCTCTGTAATATGATTTTTCTTTCGACTTTGTAAAGAAGCACCACCGACTTTGTAAAGAAGCACCACAATTTATTCGAAAAATATGCTTTGAGAAATACATGTTTTTTACGGTTAATTTTTATTCCCTTTAAATTTCAGGGAAAAAGTTATGTATACAGGTCTGTTTGGGATCAGAGAGAAGCTCCCTATTAGGGACTTCATTTTATTGAGCAATCCATGAAATGAATTGGCTCATTATGTTGAAAAGTGGGATATTTAATGAGGCTAGATCATCAATTTTAATTAAAATCAACAAAATATGCTTTTTATGCAAAAACAGAGCGAAAAAAATACTCATGCAACCAGTTGGAATTGAGGGAGGGAGAGATGCTGTAAATGTGTTAAAGAAATAACCGATAAGCTCAACTTGTTTACTGAGATATGGTCATAACAAGACTATGTTTCTTTCTTTAGAAGTGTTTATTTACATGCTATCTCTGATTTTCACGGGCGGGGGAGTAATTTTGATTGATTAATATGAATAGGTTTGAAATGAAAAAAACTTACGGTGTTTAGGGATTTCATTCACTCTGTAAAACGATGAATTATCATTATAAAACAGTTTTTTGTATAAACCATATAAATGGCAGGAGTTTTTTACGGGGATGTTTTTATGGTTGAGGTAACTGAGTGATCAAGCATTGTACAATGGGAGAGGGTATGGTAAAGAATGTTTTAGCAAAGTATCTCTTTAAGTTAAGGACATGGGTGAGCAAACGAGGCGGGATTTTCTGTTTTTGGTAACAGCTGTTGCAGGAGCAGTTGGAATGGGAGCGGTTGTGTGGCCTTTTATCCGTCAGTTGCGTCCAGATGAAGCTGTTTTGGCATCTTCCTCTGTTGAGGTTGATCTTTCTGGTATTGAAGAGGGGATGGAGGTAACGGTAAAGTGGCGAGGACAGCCTGTTGTTATTCGAAATCGTACGGCAAAAGAAATTGCTGATGCGCGCGCTACTGAATTGAGACTTCTAAAAGATCGTCAAGCGCGCAATCCTAATCTTGAAGGTGAAAAGGAAGCAACAGATTTTGCGCGTTCAGCAGGTAAAGGACGTGAAAATTGGCTTATTGTTATTAATCTTTGTACGCATCTAGGCTGTGTAACACTTGGGCAATCGGGTAAATTTGGAGGATGGTTGTGTCCCTGTCATGGGTCTGTTTATGATACTGCTGGAAGAGTGCGGTCAGGTCCAGCTAACTATAATTTGACTATTCCACCTTACCAATTTCTTTCTGATACTTTGCTCAAAATAGGATAAAGTCATGATAAGGTTTCCTCCTTATTGTCCTAAAAGTGCTCTTGCCCGTTGGTTTGATAAGCGTTTTCCTCTTCCTCGTTTTTTTTATAATGCATTTGTGAGTTTTTCTGTTCCGCGTAATCTTAATTACTTTTACACATTTGGCGGTATTTTAACCATTATGCTTTTATCACAGCTCTTGACTGGTATTGTCTTGGCTATGCATTATGTTCCGGATATTCATTTGGCTTTTGAAACTAGTGAACGATTTCGGCGTGAAGGGCAGTTTGGTTGGCTTTTTCGTCCATGGCATTGTGTAGGCTCTTCGTTTTTTTTTATTGCTGTTTATATCCATTTGGCACGTGGACTTTATTATGGTTCTTATAAAAATATGCGAGAAATGGTATGGGTTACAGGTATTTTTATTTATATCATCATGATGGCAATAGCATTTTTTGGTTATGTGCTTGTTTGGGGGATGATGTCTATTTCAGCGGCTTCAGTGATTGCAGGGCTTTTAAAAACGATACCTTTGGTGGGGATATGGTTGCATGAGACACTTCTGGGTGGTTATGTCGTAGGACAACCAACGTTGAATCGTTTTTATGTTTTCCATTATGTTTTATCATTTATTTTGCTTCTTTTTGTGGGGCTGCATATTTGGGCAATTCATTGTGTTGGGCAAGGCAATCCAACAGGTCTTGCTATACAATCAGATAAGGAAACGGTTCCATTTTCGCCTTATGCGCTTATCAAAGATATTTTTGCTATTACTGTTTTTCTCATCTTCTTTGCCTGGTTTTTGTTTTATATGCCCGATTATATGGGGCAGGCTGAAAATTATAGTGTGGCAGATCCTTTAAAGGCACCTCTTCGTGTGGTTCCAGAATGGTATTTTTTGCCTTTTTATGCGATGCTTCGTGCTATAACTTTTGATATTGGTATTTTCTCTTCAAACTTTGTTGGTTTTGTTTTATTCGTCAGTTCGATTTGCATTTTAATTTTTGTGCCATGGTTAGACCGCTCTAAAATATGTTCAGCAAGATATCGACCTGTTTATAAAATTTTCTTTTGGGCGTTGGTTATTGATATCGTTTTTCTTGGTTGGTTGGGGTCAAGAGAAATAAGTGACAAAATTCTTTTATGGACACAATTGGCTACAGTTTATTATTTTATATTTTTTTTGGTTATTTTGCCGATTTTGCCAGCGTTTGAAAAAAATTGTTCTCTTCCTTCTTCAATTATGCAAGATTTAAAACAGAAAAAAAAGAGACTATGGTAAATGTTTTTGTCGGGCTGGTTGTTATTGTTGCTATGAGTTTTTCTGCTCAGAGTTTAGCGAGTGATGCCTCTGATCAGGAAGAGGGATTTATTTCTTTTCCTTTACAGGTTCCTAAAAAACAAGAATGGAGTTTTTCAGGTCCATTTGGGCTTTATAATAAGGCGCAATTAAGGCGCGGATTAAAGGTTTATAGACAAGTTTGTTCCAGCTGCCATGGGCTAAAATATGTGGCTTTTCACAATTTAAAAGATCTTGGGTATGATCAAGAACAGATCAAAGCTTTGGCGGAGCAATATGAAGTGCGCGATGGTCCTAATCGAGAAGGAAAATTTTTTAAACGTGCTGGGATTGCAACGGATTATTTTCCTTCTCCCTTTTCATATGAAGAAGAAGCAAGATTTATTTTGAATAGTGCTTATCCTCCAGATTTGACATTGATGGCACGTGCACGTGGGGTATCTTTGCCGTTTCCTGCTTTAATTACTGATGTATTGACTCATTATGATACAGCTGGTCCAGATTATATTACGGCTCTTTTAACAGGATATCAGAAGGCACCGAAGGAGATAAAAATTGCGAATGGTTATTGGTATAATCCTTATTTTATTGCCGGTAATTCTTTAACTATGGCTCCTCCTTTGAGTGATGGTATGGTTTCTTATGAAGATGGGACCCCAGAAATCATTGAACATTATGCGCGCGATGTTTCTGCTTTTTTGATGTGGGCTGCCGATCCTCATATGGAAATTCGTAAAAAAACCGGTTTTCGTGTTATTTTATTTTTAATCATTTTTGCAGGGTTTGTTTATATTTTAAAAAATCGTATTTGGTGTGGTTTAGAAGAAGAATTAGAGAAAGAAATAAAAGACGAAATAAAGAGAAAAAGGTAAAGCGACAAGGCTCAAAAGAGTATAGAGTATAAAGAGCATAAGGAACAAATCTTTTTATGATGCATTGAGGTTTTATAAATTAAAAGCAAAGTAAAAATGGAGATGTTAAAATGAAAAAAATTGCATGTACTACTCTTATGTCAATTTTGATGGTTTCTAGTACTTATGCTCAGTCTTTTGAAGTGCCTTCAAAACCTGAAATGATCTCTTCGACGGGTATTGTACAGGTGGGGATAGATAAGTCTGTGCGTTATGTGACACCTTTAGCAACGGATTTTGTTGCTTCCAGTCTTATAGGCGCCAATGTATATAATATAGAAGATGAAAATATTGGTGAAGTAAAAGATATTATTTTGCGTGAAAATAATATTGCAGGATTTGTTATTGCTGTTGGTGGTTTTCTTGGCATAGGCGAGAGTTATGTGGTCGTTTCTCCAGAAACAATCCAGATGACAAATGATTATGGTAAATGGAAACTCATTACAAATGCAACAAAAGATTCTTTAAAGAACGCTCCAACATTTAAATACGAAGGGCGTTGGACACGCTAATTTTATATTTCTATTCTTTAATGGATCAAGCTGTTGCTATCACAATCATATGCTAGCAACAGTTTTTTTGTTCTAAAAACTCTTGAGAATTTTTGCGACAAGATTCCAAGGAGCGATTACCAAAGTTTTCAAGATAAACTATTAAGACAGAGTGAAGATTTAAGTATTATGTTTAAATAACATGATATCGCCATCTTGCACAATGTATTCCTTTCCTTCATCGCGGGCTTTTCCTGCTTCCTTTGCACCGCTTTCTCCACCCAGAGCAATATAGTCATTATAGCTGATGGTTTGGGCACGAATGAAACCGCGCTCAAAATCTGAATGAATAACACCAGCTGCTTGGGGAGCTTTTGTACCACGCGTAATTGTCCATGCTCGCGTTTCCTTAGGCCCACAGGTGAAGTAAGTAATGAGATCAAGTAAATGGTAACCAGCGCGAATGAGGCGATTGAGACTCGGTTCAAAGAGTCCTAGAGCATTGAGATATTCTGATGCTTCAGCATCACTCAGTTGTGTAATTTCCGCTTCGATAGAAGCAGAAATGATAATGCTTTGCGCATTTTGCTCTGTTGCCATTTTTTCAACTGTTTGGGTAAAGCTATTTCCATGAGCGGCGTCATTTTCGCTTACATTACAAACATAAAGTACAGGCTTGGAGGTTAAAAGATTCAAACTCTTAAGAATGTGGTGTTCATCGGAAGAAATATCTTTGAGTAATAACCGGACAGGGTTTCCCTGTTGCAGTATGTTTAATGCTTTTTCTATAATAGGTAAAATTGTGAGAGCTTCTTTGTCTTTTCCGGTTGCTCGTTTACGGATTTGTATGATTCGTCTCTCAAGACTTTCAAGATCCGCAAGCATGAGTTCAGTTTCAACCGTTGTCGCATCACAAACAGGATCAATACGTCCCTCTACATGGGTAATATCTTCATTTTGAAAACAGCGTAAAACGTGGACAATGGCATCGACTTCGCGAATATTGGCTAAAAACTTGTTTCCTAAACCTTCGCCTTTTGAAGCTCCTCGCACAAGCCCCGCAATATCGACGAAGTTAATGCGTGTAGGAATCATTTCTTTTGAACCAGCGATTGATGCAATTTTTTCCATTCGTAAATCTGGAACAGCAACTTCTCCGGTATTGGGTTCAATGGTACAAAAAGGATAATTGGCAGCCTGTGCAGTGGCTGTTTTTGTTAATGCATTAAAAAGAGTTGATTTCCCGACATTAGGTAATCCGACAATACCGCATTTAAAGCCCATGAGCGTCTTTCTTTTCTATTAATTTTATGGTCAAGATAAAGCTTCCTTTTTATAGCATATTTTCAGAAGAGTTATAGTCTTGGTCTTGCGATAAGTGAGAAAAAAGTCTAAAGTAATAGGTATCTACTTTTTTACCTTAGTTCTTCTTACCTTATTGTTCTCCTTAGTTAAAAGGATAAGAAAACTTCGAATTAATGTTAATATTGTGCTAAGTTTTTCATGGTATGCAAATCTGCATAAATAATTAATCGGAGAAAATAGAAGAGTGTTATCTCGTTGTGCCTTTTTAATTGCAGCACTTTTGGCTTTGGCTGGATGTGCTACACGTCAGTCAGATATGTCATCGGTCCCTTTTCAACAAGTTCGATACATTCCACCAGAAATACAGGCTTTGTATGGTCCTGTAACGAATGAGACCTATTCGTTACCTGCTGTTGATCTTGCGACAATTGATCCAAAATATTGGCGACAAGAGGTGATTTATTATACATCTTATGCGCCTGGAACATTGGTTATAGATACGCAAGAGTGTTTTCTTTACCTTATTGGTGAAAATGGAAAAGCTTTGCGTTATGGGATTGGTGTCGGTAAAGAAGGCCTAGCATTTGAAGGTGAGGGGGTTATACAGCGCAAGCGTCGGTGGCCAAATTGGGCTCCTACTGCAGCTATGATGGCTCGAGAACCAGAACGTTATGGTCATCTTGGGAAAGGAATGCCACCAGGGCCCGATAATCCATTAGGTGCGCGGGCACTTTATTTGTTCAAAAATGGGAAAGATACACTTTTCCGTATTCATGGCTCACACGAATCGTGGTCAATTGGGCGTGCTATTTCAAGTGGGTGTATCCGTTTGCTTAATCAAGATATTATCGATCTTTATGATCGTGTTCCTATTGGTTCGCGCGTTGTGGTATTGCAAAACAATAGGAGTATTCCTACAGTTTATAGTCAACAATCAAATGGTTACGATCCGCTACAGTCGACCATTCAGCCAAATGATTTTTTTTAATTTAGGGGAGAAGATTGGAGAGAGCTGTGTTTGCTGTTCAATCTTTTCTTTCTCTCAAAAGAGAATATAAGCCTTTCTTTTTCAAAGGTGTATACAAGCTTGTATTCTGTTCTATTTTCTAGCTTCTCACGTTGCCAACAGATTTTGCCTTTGAGAAAGTTTATAAGAGGATTTTTTTAAGAGTTCTTATTCATATTCTTCACGCGACAGGGGCACGCAAGCTAATGGTTCTGATTGTGTTTTATCGTTTGTAAAACTTCATTCATAAAGAGGGATTTATCATCTTTTATAAGGAGAGCGATATTTTTTGCGATTGTCTCTAAGAGAGGGGATAACCATTCTTGATCAGATTTGGTAAAATTTCCTAGGACATGCTGATGAACAAGTTCTTTGCTTCCAGGATGACCAATTCCTATGCGTATACGACAATAGTCAGTACCACAATGGGCATCAATAGACTTAATGCCATTATGCCCATTATTTCCTCCACCAATTTTTATACGAACTTTCCCCGGTGACAGGTCTAGCTCATCATAAATGATGATCAAATTCTTTAAATCTAATTTATAAAATCGCAAAGCTTCACCGATAGCTTGACCAGAAAGATTCATGAAAGTTTGTGGTTTTATAAGAAAAATTTTCTCATTATTTATGAAACCATTGGAGATTTCTGCTTGAAACTTCTTTGACCATGTAGAAAAAGAGAAGGACTGATAAATGGCATCAACAGCCATAAAACCGATATTATGGCGGTTATTTTGATATTGTAAACCAGGATTGCCAAGACCAGCAATAAGCCACATGTGTATCTTCAGTCAAAGTATGAGTAAGGGTAATGTCTCATAAATTAAGGCGGAAAAAATTCCCGCCTTTTGAGTTTTATGAAGTTTCCGTGTCTTCTTCATCATTTTCTTGTTCACAAGTTTCATCGCTGACATCCATGCCAGCAGGAGCTGCAATGGTTGCAATGGTAAAGTCTCGATCTTGGATGATGGGAGTCACATCTTGTGGCAGTTGCACTGCTGAAATGTGAATAGAATCACCAATAGAGTAGCTGGAGAGATCAATTTCAATAGCTTCAGGAATAGCACTTGCTGGAGCTGTACATTCAATTTCGTGCCGAACAATATTGAGGACACCACCCTTTTTAAGTCCAGGTGCCGTATCTTCATTGAGGAAGTGGACAGGAATATTCACTTCTACAACGGATTTTGCTGAAATGCGCAAAAAGTCTACATGGAGGGGAAAGTCACGCACGGGATCTAATTGATAATCTTTTGGCAAAACCATAATTTTTTGCTTGTCAAGAATAATCGTTGCAATGGTGGTACGAAAGCCACCGGCATGAATTTTGTAGAAAATTTCTTTATAGGGAACTGTTATTGCCAAGGGTGGTTGTTTTTCACCATAAATGACAGCAGGAATAAGACCGTTGCGGCGAAGTTCACGGGAGGACCCCTTACCAACCCGCTCGCGTTTTTCGGCCTTAAGAGTGTAGCTTTTGCTCATAATTTAAGTCCTTTTTACATGATTGGAGATCCTTCAAAAACAGTAATAGTTTTTGCATGGATATGAAGATATGCGCTAACCAACAGCGATCACTCCATTCTGCGTTGCCTCCAAGGGTGTCTACGCAGAAGTTTGTTCTATAGTTCAAACTATTCATAGATGCAAGAGTTGTGGGAAAAATCGATGATTTCTACCGTTAAAAAGGAGGAAATGTTACAAATTACGGTGTGGATGGAGAATCAACCAATATGTGCTGGCGCTGATATGTTCAAAATCAAACACTGGAGATGTTATGAAGGTTGAGATTGCCTTGGGTGAGATGTCAGAGAGTCGTGCTTTGCATAAATCGATGCCAGCACTTCTTGACTTGGAAGAATTATTGGCGACACGTCTTCTTGTACAAGGTAATTCCGGTTCAGGAAAATCACATCTTTTACGCCGTCTTTTGGAGCAAAGTGCTAAGTGGGTGCAGCATTGTGTAATTGATCCAGAAGGCGATTTTGTAACTTTGGCAGATAAATTTGGTCATGTTATTGTAGAGGCTCAACGTAGTGAATTAGAATTGACTCGTATTGCCCATCGCATTCGACAACATCGAGTTTCAGTGGTATTTAATCTTGAAGGCTTGGATACTGAACAACAGATGCGTGCTGTAGGGGCTTTCCTTGGGGCACTGTTTGATGTAGAACGTGATTATTGGTATCCTATGCTTGTCGTTGTCGATGAAGCACAATTGTTTGCTCCAACTGCAGCAGGAGAAGTTTCTGATGAAGCGCGTAAAATTTCTTTGAGCGCTATGACCAATCTTATGTGTCGAGGACGTAAACGTGGTCTTGCTGGTGTTATTGCGACACAACGTTTGGCTAAGCTTGCCAAAAATGTTGCTGCGGAAGCTTCAAACTTTTTAATAGGGCGGACTTTTTTAGATATTGATATGGTGCGCGCTGCTGATCTCTTGGGAATGGAGCGTCGCCAAGCGGAAATGTTTAGAGATCTTGAACGGGGAAATTTTATAGCTTTAGGACCTGCTCTATCACGACGTCCCTTACCAATCATTATCGGTTCTGTTGAAACTTTGGCACGCTCTTCTAGTCCTAAATTAATGCCACTTCCAACAGAGCGGGATGATGTGCAAGAGCTCGTTTTTACTGCTTCACCAGAGGAAATTTTAACGCCATTTAAACAAACACGAGAGCCGATGAGGGAAAAGTCAATGCACGAGATGTTAGAGGAGGTAGTGCATAAAAAACAAGAGTTGTTGGAAGAAAACCCGAGTTTATTTCCTGAACTTTCTGATGTTGAGCGTGACGGGCAAGCAGAACATATTATTCGGGAAATTCTTGAGGATTCTGAAGCTTTTTATCGTTCAACAGCGGTGCTTTATCAAGATTTTTCAGTTCGTTGTCGTATCCATGGTATGTCAAAGGTTCCTTTTAATCTTTCACAATTTCGGCGTAAATTGGCTATTGCTCAGGCTTTTGTTGATGAACAAACGGCTGTCAGTGAACATTGGAAACATATTTTGCAGATATCAGAAAGTTTGGAAGAAGATGTTCAAGGAGTCTTCTTGAATGTGGCACAGGCCGCATTAGGGGGAAAGCCATGTCCATCTGATGCATTTTTAGCACGTCTTTATGGAACTCATTCTTTAAGCCGTGTACGCCGACTTTTAACCTACTTTGAAGAGCGTGGACTTATTGTTATTCACACGCATTTTAGTGGTCGACGTATTGTTGCATTTCCTGATCTTGGTGTTGAAACAGCACCAGGAGACCCCAAGGAACCACTTTAACCAAATAAGCTGGAAACCGATTGTTCTGCTGCTGTCCTTGCTATTGCTTCTCCCATAAGGTCGGCAATGGGCAAAACACGAATATTATGGGTTTTCTCAATAGCTTGTGTTGGCATAATTGAATCTGTAATAACCAATTCTTTCATCTCTGAATTGGCAATTCGCTCGATTGCATTACCAGAAAGAACACCGTGCGTGATATAAGCCGTGACACTATTGGCACCATGTTTAAGCAGAGCACTTGCTGCATTGCATAAAGTTCCACCTGAATCAACAATATCATCAAGCAAAAGGCAATCTTTTCCCGATACATCTCCAATGATATTCATAACTTCTGATTCACCGGGGCTTTCGCGACGTTTATCCACAATAGCGAGCAAACTGTTCAAGCGCTTGGCGAGTGCGCGCGCACGCACCACACCACCCACATCAGGTGAAACAACGATAACATTTTCAAGAGAATAATGCACTTTGACATCGCGAGAAATGACAGGAACAGCATAGAGATTATCCGTAGGGATATCAAAAAAACCTTGAATTTGTCCTGCATGAAGGTCCAATGTTAAAACACGATGGGCTCCTGCTTCCGTAATTAGGTTGGCAACAAGTTTTGCAGAAATAGGAGTCCGTGGTCCTGGTTTTCTATCTTGGCGGGCATAGCCAAAATAGGGGATAACAGCTGTAATACGACGCGCAGAAGAACGACGAAGGGCATCAATCATGATGAGTAATTCCATCAAATGATCATTTGCGGGATAGGATGTAGATTGCAAAACAAAAACATCTTGTCCACGTACATTTTCATGCAGTTCTACGAAAATTTCTTGATCAGCAAAGCGCTTTACAGTTGCTTTGCCTAAGGGGATGTTCAAATAATTTGCAACATCTTCAGCTAGGCGTGGATTAGAATTTCCGCAGAAAAGTTTCATAGTAGAACCTCTGAATCATCATGGTGGGAATGCGACACGGTTTTTAATTTCTTTTTATTAAATTGCAAGAGAACAATTACAAAAGCCTTACAATTTTATTGATTATTATTAAAGAGCTATGCAGTATGTTTTCTCTTTTTCCAAAAGTTTGTTACTTTTAGAGCAAAGTTTTTTCTCCATGCGGCAAAGAAATACATATTGATTAAGCTTTTTAGTTATTACTTTATAAAAATACTTTCAATATGGGGAATGTTTCATATTTAAGATGAATGAAGGGGAGTAATAAAAAGAAGTATCATCTTGCCTTCAATCATTATAACCAAACATTGAAAATGATCATAGCGAAGGCTATCATATTTTATGGGCTGGTAGATAATTTCGTGAAAAAAGCAAAGTACAATGGGATTTATTTTTCCATTTGGGTAAAAAGTTTAGTTTTGCAGTTTTGGTATTGTTCTCAAGCATAAAAGGGGCTCATCTTTTGTTTTTCAGCATAATAGCAGAAATTTGCCGTCCGTAATCGGGTTCGTTGCGGTGTATTGCACGGCGATAGGAGAAAAAACGCTGTTCATCTTGATAGGTACAAAGCTCTACACAAGAAGCATTAACACCTGCTTCTTTGAGTTGATTTATAATAAATGCCCATAGATTAAAATAAAAGCGATTTATTTTGTTTTTTTTTAAAAAATATTTTTGGTATTTGCTGTGGTAATCAATAAATTGGTCGTAAAATTCATTTGTTACTTCATAGTGATAAGGGCCAATACAAGGTCCCAGGACTGCTGTTATTGATTGTCTTTTGGCTCCTTGTTTTTCCATAACAGCAATTGTTTTCTCGATAATTCCATTTAAGCTTCCACGCCAGCCAGCATGAGTTGCAGCGATGACTCTAGCTTGTGGATCAGCAAACAGAATGGGTCCGCAATCTGCTGTAAGAACCCCAATAACGAGTTCTGGGGTGGTTGTAACCAGAGCATCAGCTTGAGGAGGTGCACCGATAGTTGCTTGATGAGCTACGACAACGTTACAGGAATGTATTTGATTAACTGTGACTAAATTTTGCGCTTCAATAGAAAAATAATTGGCAATCAAAAGACGATTCTGTACAATATATTCAAGTTGATCATTTAAACCTTTCCCAACATTAAGACTATGATAAAGATTTTTTGAAACACCATCTTGACGTGTAAAAAATCCATGTTTTATTCCATGGGTGTGTAAAGTAGAAAGATTTTTTGCAAGAATGGGATGAGGGATAGATTTCATAAAAGTTCCTTATGGAGATTATTTAAAGTGAGGATGGAGATGTTCATATTTGTCAATGAATATTTCAGATAATGATGTGTTTATTGACAAAAGCGCCGATCACTAAAATTGGGGAGGTATAGAGATATTTTTATCACTGAAATGTAAAACTTTAAATAATTTTCCCATCTGATCTGGACCAGCGAGCCGTTCGATGTCTTGGCGGATTTTGTCTTGCAAAGGAGCACTTTTGCCAACTCCAAGCTGGTTTGCGCGCTCCAGTAGCCCCATTTTAAAAAGAAATTCTCCTTGCTCTAAGATTTCAGCAAAACAGCCCTGTTCAAGAGCTATGTTTTTTAAAAAAGAAAAATCAACATGGGATGTTAAATCATGTTCACCAGGGGCATCAAAAACATCACGAAATCTATGTTTTGAGAGTGCTTGCAAGGTATCGCCAAAGGCAAGCTCACAAGCACCATAGTCGATAAGTAAAGCAGAACCCGTCACTTGCACTAAATGGTGGCTGATTTGTTGCATGAATTGATGCCGTAAGGGGGCATGTTCAAAAATTGTTCCGTCAGGCACTTTAGAACAATAGGTTTGTAGACAAGAAGAGGGAAGTTTATGCGGGGCAGCAATAAAGATGAAATCTCCATTTTGATTGACTGTAATGCGGCGCTCTTTCCATTCTCCATTGATTTTAATATATTGGTTGATAGGGAGTGTATCGAGAAATTCATTAGCAATGAGGAAGAGAGGTTTTGAAGGAATTTGATTAAAATTTTCAATGCTATGGATTTGTTTTTGATAAGAGCAAAGGCGCTTTTTTTGTTCTTTTGCAAGTTTTTTGCTTATTTCGATCAGAAAAATTTCAGCAGCATTAAATGCTCTTGTAGAAAGCTTTTGGATAGTTCGCAAAATGTCATCCATCAAAGTTCCACGTCCTGGACCTATCTCAGCGAGGATAAAAGGATGAGGATAACCTTGAGCTTTCCAGCTTGCAAGAGTCCAAATGCCAATCATTTCTCCAAATAATTGGCTTATTTCAGGTGCTGTAATGAAATCACCAGCACGTCCGAAAGGTGTTTGTGTTTGATAATAACCAAATTGAGGATCTGTAAGTGCCAACGTCATATATTGGCTAACAGTGATTGGTCCATTAAGGACAATAATTTCTTTAATTTTTTCTTTGAGATTGGCCATTTTCTGTCGGTTTATATTTAAAGGCGTGGAGAAGAAGATAAAACCCTACAAGAAGCATGGGAAGAGATAAAGCCATGCCATAGGTAAAACCAGTAGAATGGAAAAGAGTCGAAAACCATTCTGGATCTTCTTGAGGCGCACGGTAAATTTCAGAAATGCTGCGTGTTACTGCGTAGCCTATAATAAATGTTCCTGATACAGTACCGGGACGTTTTAATGCTTTGAACCCAAAAATAAGAAGACACAGGATGATGAAGAGAAGAAATCCTTCCATAAATGCTTCGTAAAGCTGGCTTGGATGGCGCGGTAAATAGTAAGGATCGAGAGGAAAACAAACAGCCCAAGGACGTGTAGTAATATTACCCCATAATTCTTGGTTAATGAAGTTGCAGATTCGTACAATGCCGATACCAATAGGAGCACCTGCAGCAATGATATCAAACATGGCTCGTATGTTAATATGATTTTTACGGGCAAACCAGATCATAGCAATGATAATACCAATAAGTCCGCCATGAAAGGACATTCCCCCATCCCATACGGCAATAATAGCACTTGGATGATTAAAATAGTAAATGGGATCCCATACAAGAACTTGTCCTAAACGCCCTCCGACAACAACACTTATGGCAGACCAGACAACAAAATCTCCGATCTTTTCTTTATCCATAGGAGGATAGTTTCTATACCATAGAGATGTTTCTTTTAATAATTTTTGCGCATACCACCAAGCAAAAAGAATACCCAGCACGTAACCAAGTCCATACCAATGAAGTGTTATGGGACCTAGCTGGATAATAACAGGATCAAGAAAAGACGGAAAAGCAATGGCTGGACAAGACAAATTGTTCATGAGTTAAGCATCTTACATTATACGAGATGAATATGAAGTGACTCTGATGATCAGAAATGACAGATGAATACACAATGGTCAAGTCAGTAGGGAGGCTAGTCAGAAAGGGGGGTAGATTTCCACTGATTTATCGCGGTAAAAAATATGGTGATAAAAGGAATATTAAAAAATCTTAAACAAAATCATTATGAAAAATCTGCACAGTATGTAAAATATAGAGTAAAAGGAACAAATTACAGTATCTAAATGTTATGAGAATACGCTATTATGAGAATACGCTATAATGCGTGCGTCAATAATTAAAATTTAAGGAAAAAGGTTATGCGTAATGGATCAAATCGTATTCTTGATGAATTAGCAAAATTAGCAACGGATGCTGCTGACGTTGCGCAAGGCATACGACGTGAAGCTGGAACAGCTTTTCGTGTGCAGGCTGAAAAGATAGCAAACAAACTTGATCTTGTTTCTCGCGAAGAGTTTGAGACTTTTAAGGAGATGGTGCTGAAAATCCATGCTGATAACGCTGATTTGAAAAGACGCCTTGATGATTTAAAAAAAGATGATTAAAAAAACGCAGACACAAAAAAGTAAAATAGTTTAAAAAAAAGAATCTTCAAAAAAATATCCCCAATTTTTCAATATGATGCGTGAAACTAAAAAATGCTTAATCTTGAGTCTGTTAGAGCGGAGCATTTGTTTATTTTTGATTTTTTTTGGGGGTAAAATACATTTTTTTGAATCAGGGGGGCTGGCGCTATGAAATTGTATCAATACACTGAAAAGACTTGATGATTCGTTTTATGACTATCAGGTTGCCCTAAACAGCGCGATTGTGTTCTGGGTGTTTGTGTACTGTCGATGTTTTTATGTGTATTTGTTTGGTGTAAAGGTTCTGATTGTAGCAAAATGTTGTTACAGTTTAGACGGTTTATATTCTGTTGACAATGTTTTAAGATGATTGAGGATTGTGATGAGGCTTGCATTTTGCTCCACAGAAAGAAAAGAGCACCCTGTCGACTTTATCGAACAGATTGCCTGTGAATATGATTGGTCGTTTGAGCGGGATGCAGAAGATGAAATTAGCGTTTGTGTGGAAGGAAAACGCGCAAACTATCGTCTTGCTTTTTCATGGATGGAAGAGCATGAAGCACTTCATTTAGCTTGTTCGTTTGATCTTTCTATTAAAAATGCTCGAACAGCTGAAATACAGCGCTTATTGCTAGCAATTAATGAAAAGTTGTTGTTGGGACATTTTGATTACTGGCAAAGGAATAATTCAGTTATTTATCGACAAGGTCTTCTTTTGGCTGGTGGGATGCATCCATCTCATATACAGGTTGAAACATTATTGATACATGCACTTAAAGCCTGTGAAAGCCATTATGTTGCATTTCAGATGGTTGCTTTGTCGGGAGAAAGTGCTTACAAGGCACTGCAGTACACTTTGTTTGAAACTGTAGGGAATGCCTAAAATATACAGTTTGTTATTTTTACAGACGGTTTGCTGAAATATTGCTCATAGGGGGATATCAAGAATAGCGCGCAATCCCCCGAGTGGGCTCTCATCTAATTGTATATTGCCACCATGGCTGCGTGCTATGTCTTGAGCAATAGAAAGACCAAGCCCTGTTCCACTTGCATCTTGATTTCGCGCTTTATCAAGTCGAAAGAATGGCTTAAAAACTTCTGTGCGCATATTTTTATGAATTCCAGGTCCATTATCATCGATTATCAATATAAAAGATTCTTGTTGAGAGTTAGCGGTTAGTTTAACGGTCGTGCCGTAACAAAATGCATTTGATACAAGATTGCTGACCAAGCGTGTAAAAGCACGGGGACGTACTTGTATTTCTGTAGGACCTTCAATAGTGTAAGAAAATTGACGTTTGTGAAGATGAGCATCGGCGGAGAATTTTTTCATAAGAGCATTTAAATCAAAAGTCTTGACACTTTCACTTCCTTCACCACGAGCAAAAGCAAGATAATCTTCTAACATATTTTGCATGTCACTTACATCTTGCTCAAGCGGTTTAATATCAAAGCCAGTATTTGCTAATGCTAGCTGAAGTTTAAAACGTGTAAGAATGGTTCTTAAATCATGACTTACTCCTGAGAGCATCATGGTGCGTTGTTCGATTTGGCGTTCAATACGTTCTCGCATACGTAAAAAAGCGATGCCTGCACGACGGACTTCATCAGCTCCTTGTGGTTGAAATCCTTTTGGTAAAGGACGACCGCGTCCAAAGCTTTCTGCTGCTTCAGCCAATTGTTGAATCGGTTTGATTTGATTGCGTAAAAAGTAAATTGCTATCAGCAATAAAACAAGAGCTGTTCCTACCATCCAGCTTAAAAAAATAGCAGTATTGGAAGCATAGGCTTGGCTGCGTGGAGCAAAGACGCGTAAGATGTTGTGACCAAGGTGGATACGGATTTCAACAAGATCAGAATCTCCTACGGTATCAATCCAGAAGGGACGGTTAATTTGGCGGGTGATTTCTTCACTTAAAAAATAGTCAAGAATTGCAAAAAATGGCTTAGGTCCTGGAGGGGGTAAGGAGGTAGGAGATAGAATAGAAATATTTAATCCCATACGTTGTTGTGCAATACGCTTGATATCTTCATAGTTATCTTGTTGGGGATATGTTTCAAGAATATCAATAATGGCTGAAATATCATGCACGACAGCCGTTGAAAGACGCTCGGTTACCATTTGCCAATGTCGTTCCATAAAGACATAAGCAATGACCGTTTGCAGAAGCACCATGGGAGCGATGATAATGATCAAAGAGCGAGCATAAAGCCGTTTAGGCATTTTTTTCGTTAACCATCGAAGAAAAAATCTTAAAGGTTTGATCATTCTTGTGCCTATTCAATAGAGAGTTTATACCCTATTCCTCGCACGGTTTGGAGCCATATAGGCAGTGCTGGGTTTTTTTCGATTTTACGACGAAGGCGGTTGATCTGCACATCAATGGCACGTTCACTTATATTGCTGTCATCGGTCGCGAATTTATGGCGCGGAATTGTATCGCCTGCATTTTCGGCAAACATGACCATCATTTCTTGTTCTTTATCTGTTAATTTAATAATTTCTCCTCCTTTTTTGAGTTCGCGTCGTGAAATTGAAAATATATAAGGACCAAAAACTATTTGCTCAATTTTGGGTTGGTGAGGGGGAAAACCACGTCGTAAAATGGCGTTGATGCGAAGGAGAAGTTCACGAGGGTCAAACGGCTTAGCCAGATAATCATCTGCCCCTGCTTCTAATCCACGGATACGATTGTCTATTTCTGATAAAGCTGTTAACATGAAGATAGGGACATCTTTTGTTTGGCGGAGTGAATGAGTGAGATCAATACCGTTTTCGCCAGGCATCATGACATCAACAATAAGAAGATCAAAATCTAAACTTGCCAACAGTCGTCTTGCTTCATTCGCATTGGCTGAAACTGAAACACGAAATCCATTTTTAATGAGAAACTGAAATAAAAGATTGCGAATACGTGTATCGTCATCAATCACAAGAAGGTGAGGGGCATCGTCACACAAAACTTGAACGTGATTGCTCATTCTTAAAAAAACCTTGATAAAAATTTAGTTTACACAAAATGCAAGTTTACATAAGTTGTATAAAGCTGTCGAGCAGCACCTTTACCTTAAAAGAGAGAAAGTTTTATTTATAAATTTAAAAAAGTTATTTTTGAAAAGGATATTATGGGTAGTCTTAATATACATATTATTCCAGTTACAACATTCCAACAAAATTGTACTTTGCTTTTTGATAGTGAATGTAAAACGGGGGTTCTCGTTGATCCTGGTGGTGATTGGCCGCGGATTCAAGACGTAATCGAAAAGAATGGTGTTATCGTTGAGGCTATTTGGATAACACATGGTCATTTTGATCATGTAGGAGCAGCGATGCAAGTGAAAGAAGCGCTTAATGTAAAAATTATTGGTTCACATCGCGATGATAAGCCTGTGATGGATGCCGTGAGCGAAAGCGCAAAAAATTATGGTATCACTGATGCTTGCATCTGTATTCCTGACCAATGGTTAGAAGATGGTGAGTGCGTTCATTTTGCTGGACATGTGTTTAAGGTTTTTCACACCCCAGGACATTCCCCTGGTCATGTTATTTATTTCAATGAAAAAGAGCGCTTAGCCCTCTTGGGTGATGTTCTCTTTCGTGGTTCTATTGGACGTACGGACTTCCCCTTCTGTTCCCATGAAAAATTGATGCAATCCCTTCGAGAAAAAGTTTTACCTTTAGGCGATGATGTTTGTTTTATCTGTGGGCATGGTCCCAAAAGTAGCATAGGCTATGAGCGACAAAATAATCCTTTTCTTCAAGATTTTAATATATGAGCAAATAAAAAACGCTTTGAAGCGTTTTTTTGCCATTTAAAACTTTTTTAGTAGGACGGAACAGAAGTTAATTTATTGGGGCATAACAAATGTGTTCCAAACCATTACGGTCTCGAAAGGTCCCTGTTTTAGGGTTGAAAGAACGGTATTTTTTCTTGCAATATTGAAGCCAATCAGATTCTAATGATTGTTGTACTGGCTCATATTCCACCGTTTGCGGAGCTTCATAAATTATCTGTTCTTGTGGAACCTGTTGATATACAATTTGATGCTGTGGTGCGGTTTGATAAACAACTTGTGGTTGTTCTGATTTTTTAAAAATTTTGCCGAGAAGTGCACCTGCTGCAAGAGCAAGAATGCCCATTGCTAAAGCTTCTCCTGAGTTATTTATATTAATACTACTGTGTTTTGTCTTTTTGCGCTCGACATAATGATATGTCTTGTGTTCAACATGATGGTGTTGTTGTGCTCCCCATTTATGGCTAACATAATGACGCTTGTGGGGATTATCAAAAGAGTGATGTTCACTATGAGAAAAATGGGAGCTAAAATTGTGAGACGGTAAACCAGCCTCCCTTCTCATGTCATAGTTATGATACCATGCCATATCCGCAAGCGTTGGATCTAATGGCATCAAAACGGTTACAGTAGACATTGCTGATAATACCGCTAATCTGATCACTTTTTTCATAATGATGCTCCTTGTGTAAATTTGTATTTTTCACATCCTACACGTGTCAAACTGAATAGAGCCTGAACAATTTTGGACTTTATTGTGACAAAAAAATAAAAATTCATTTAGTTAAAACTATTATCAATACAATAAAATAAAATCATGACAGAATTTTGATTTCAATTAATGTACTCTTTTTAAGGTTAATTAAGCAGCTTGTATTTAGAGCACCAGATTTTTTACTATTGGTTATAAATTATTTATTGATGAGTACTTTTTTATTGCTTGATACAATATGAATTGAACAATAGGTGTATGAACAAAAGTTATCGTTTTTTATTATAGGCTTATGGTGCTAAGATAGAACCTTATTTGTGTGATTGAATACAGTCCTGTTTGACTACTCTCTTGTGAGGCTAAATATTGAGTTCGATATCATATTATAACTGTATAAATATAATATATTGCGGGAACTTTTTTTGATATATGGGAAACATTTTTGTTGGGATATGGCTGTTAGTTTGACAGTATTGACATGACAAAATGCATTTGACACAAGATTGCTGATGAGACGCGTGAAGGCACGTGGGCGTGCTTGTATTTGTGTAGGGCTTTCAATGGTGTAGGAAAATTGACGTTTGTGAAGATGCGCATCGGTAGAGAATTTTTGCATAAGAGCATTTAAATCAAAAGTTTTAACATACTCACTTTCTTCACTACGGGCAAAAGCAAGGTAATCTTCTAACATATTTTGCATGTCGCTCACATCTTGTTCAAGCGGCTTGATATCAAAGTCAGTATTTGCTAACGCTTGCTGAAGTTTAAAACGGGTGAGAATGGTTCTTAAATCATGGCTTATACCCGAAAGCATCATGGGGCGTTGTTCGATATAGTTAGAAGATGGTGAGTGTGTGTATTTTGCTGGACATGAGTTTAGGGTTTTACATACACTGGGGCATTCCCCTGGTCATGTTCTTTATTTCAATGAAAAAGAGCGCTTAGCCCTCTTGGGTGATGTTCTCTTTCGTGGTTCTATTGGACGTACGGACTTCCCCTTCTGTTCTTATGAAAAATTGATGCAATCCCTTCGAGAAAAAGTTTTACCTTTAGGCGATGATGTTTGCTTTATCTGTGGGCATGATCCCAAAAGTAGTATAGGCTATGGGCGCCAAATAATCCTTTTCTTCAAGATTTTAATATATGAGCAAACAAAAAAAACGCTTTGAAGCGTTTTTTTTGCCATTTAAGACTTTTTAGTAGGACGGAACAGAAGTTAATTTATTGGGGCATAACAAATGTGCTCCAAACCATTACGGTCTCGAAAGGTCCCTGTTTTAGGGTTAAAGGAACGGTATTTTTTCTTGCAATAGTTAAGCCAATCAGATTCTAATGATTGCTGGAGTGGCTCATATGCCACCGTTTGCTGCACTTGATAAACTCTTTGATTTTGCGGAACTTTTTGATAAATTACCTGATTTTGTGGTACTATTTGATAAACCACTTGTGGCTGTTCTGGTTTTTTTAAAATTGTACCAAGAATCGTACCTGTTGCAAGACCAAGAATACCCACCGCTAAAGCATCTCCTGAGTTGTCTATATGAATATTACTGTGTTTTGTCTTTTTGCGCTCGACGTAATGATATGTTTTGTTTTCAACATGATGATAATGGTGGTGGTGATGATGATGTTGTTGTTGTTGTTGTTCCGTCTTACTCTGTTTGGCTACAGACCTTTCATGTTTGGCTTTAAATCTTCTCTTGTTGTCATCAGAACTCTTGTGGAAATCATCAACAAACTTTTGGAAATCATCAGAAAAAAAGCCACGTTTTTTATCAGAACAATGGGAGCGAGAAAAAACGCAAGGCAGAATATCAGCTTTCTTCCTCATTTCCCTTATCGCATCATCTGTTTCTTTACGCATCTTCCTCATCATATCATCTATTTCTCTCGAGATAGAGTCACTACGATTCCATGCCATATCCGCAAGCGTTGCATTTAGCGGCATCAAAACGGTCACAGTTGACATTGCTGATAATACCGCTAACCTGATCACTTTTTTCATAATGATGCTCCTTGTGTAAATTCGTATTTTTCACATCCTACACGTTTCAAACTGAATAGAGCCTGAACAATTTTGGGCTTTATTGTGACAAAAAAATAAAAATTTATTTAGTTAAATCTATCGCGGAGACAGTAAAATGAAATCATAACAGAATTTTGATTTCAATTAATGTACTCTGCTTGAGGTTAATTAATAAGTTTGTATTTGTAGTACCCGATTTTTACTATGGGATATAAACTCTTTATTTAGGGATAATTTTTTATTGTTTGGTACAATATGAATTGAACAATAGGGATATGAATAAAAGTTATCATTTTTTATCATAGGCTTATGGTTCTATGAGAAAGTCTTATTTTACTTTATTTGTGTTATAGGACAGTGTCCTATTTGAATATTTTCTTGTAAGGATAAATAATATTGAGTTAGATATCAGAGTATAACTGTATAAAGATAATATATTTTAGAAATTTTTTATAAAATGTTCTCTCTCATGTTGTTTTAGACAAATTGAAGCACCCTTGATGTTGGAGGTTGTCTATTTTTCGGATAACGCTGTTTGCTTTTGAGCTTTCGTCTTTTTTTAGAAGAGCTGAAGATTATTTTATGCGGTTTGAAATTTTTTGCTCCTTCATTGATTGCGTTTTTTTCGTTTTATTGTTGCTTGATTAGGGGTGTTTTTACGAGATTTTCCTTTTTGATTTTCCAAAATACCAGTGTCCATGGTTGGTCCCATGTGTGCAAGGTCTGGTTTGGAGAAAAGACTTGGTTGTAATACGCGCTCATGGGTGGATTGTTCGCTATGATGTGTTAAGGGATTTTCCGCGAGTTCTAGTTCTATCTTTTGTAATTGTTTGATTTCATCGCGAAGGTGTGCTGCTTCTTCAAAATTAAGATCAGCAGCTGCTTCATGCATTAATTTTTCGAGGTGTTTAATATGAGATGCTAAATTGTTGCCAACCATATTTTTTTTCTCGATGACATCAGGGATATTTGTATGAATATGGTTGGTTTCATAGCCTGAATTAAGAATATCTCCGATATTTTTTTTGATACTTTTCGGTGTGATATGGTGTTCTTCATTATAGGCTATTTGTTTTTGTCGACGTCTTTGTGTCTCCTGTAAGGCTCGTTCTATGGAACCAGTGATCGTATCTGCATAGAGGACAACACGGCCATCTACGTTACGTGCAGCACGTCCGATTGTTTGTATGAGGGAAGTTTCAGAGCGCAAAAAGCCCTCTTTATCGGCATCTAGAATGGCAACAAAACCACATTCTGGAATATCTAAGCCTTCTCGGAGCAAGTTAATACCGATGAGGACATCAAAGGTGCCAAGCCGAAGATCGCGTAGAATTTCAATGCGCTCTAATGTATCAATGTCAGAATGCATATAGCGTACACGAATGTCTTGTTCGTGGAGATATTCAGTTAAGTCTTCGGCCATACGCTTTGTGAGAACTGTCACCAATGTACGGTAGCCTTTTTGAATTGTTTTACGAATTTCATTCACAACATCATCGACTTGATTTTTGGCTGGACGAACCTCTGTTGGTGGGTCAACAAGCCCTGTGGGGCGAATAACTTGTTCTGCAAAAGTGCCGTGAGATTGTTCTATTTCCCACCGTCCAGGTGTTGCGGAGACAGCAATCGTTTGTGGGCGCATAGCATCCCATTCTTCAAAGCGTAAAGGACGGTTATCCATACAAGAAGGGAGGCGAAAACCATATTCTGCTAAGGTTGCTTTTCTACGAAAGTCACCTCGGTACATGCCACCAATTTGGGGAATGGTTACGTGGCTTTCATCGATAAAAACAAGAGCATTATTTGGAATGTATTCGAACAAGGTTGGTGGTGGTTCTCCGGGTTTTCGTCCCGTTAAAAAGCGTGAATAATTCTCGATTCCAGAGCATGAGCCGGTAGTTTCCAACATTTCTAAATCAAAAATTGTACGTTGTTCTAAACGTTGTGCTTCTAAAAGACGTCCAGCCGCATTTAATTCATCGAGGCGTTGAACGAGTTCCATTTTGATCGATTTCATCGCTTGGTTAAGTGTTGGGCGTGGTGTTACGTAGTGTGAGTTGGCATAAATTTTAATCGATTGAAGATCGCCTGTTTTTTGACCCGTTAGAGGATCAAATTCTGTAATTGTTTCCACTTCATCACCAAAGAGCGAAATACGCCAAGCACGATCTTCGAGGTGGGCAGGGAAAATTTCGATTGTATCCCCTCGAACACGAAAGGAACCACGAATGAAATTGATATCTTGTCGATAATACTGTTGAGAGACTAAATCAGCCAAGAGTTTTCGTTGATTGAGTTTGTCCCCTTTTGCTATTTGGAAGGTCATAGCAGTATAAGTTTCTACTGAACCAATCCCGTAGATACAGGATACAGATGCGACAATAATGACGTCATCACGCTCTAAGACAGCACGTGTTGCAGCATGGCGCATACGGTCGATTTGTTCATTAATTGAGGATTCTTTTTCAATATAGGTATCAGAGCGTGCAACGTAGGCTTCTGGCTGATAATAGTCATAATAGGAAACAAAATATTCGACGGCATTATGGGGAAAAAAACTTTTAAATTCCCCATAAAGCTGCGCTGCTAGAGTTTTATTGGGAGCTAATATTAAAGCTGGACGCTGTGTTTTTTCAATGATATTGGCCATTGTATAGGTTTTTCCTGAGCCGGTAACACCCAAAAGCACTTGTGTACGTTCATTTTTTTGAATTCCCTCAACCAGAGTTTTAATGGCTTGAGGTTGATCCCCCGCTGGTTTAAAAGATGTTTCGAGTTGAAATGGAATACCACCTTCAGATTTTTCGGGACGAATAGGGCGGTGAGGTGTCCATAATGCACCATTCTTAAAAAGAGGATTACCTGAAGCAATAAGAGCAGAAAGAGCTTCTACTGTTGCAGTAACACCATTTTTCATTGTTGTATCCTTTGATAGAAAAGTGCTGGTGATTTTAAAGAAAATACTAATTTTTACAATTTCATTACGACAACAGCAAAACGTTATTGAACAGATTTGTTTTGGTTTATTGAAGCCTTCATTAGGATATTAATCAAGTTTTTTCTATGAGACAAATTCTTCGAAGTATTTCTTTGGAGGGAGCATCTTTGTGGTTGTTCGTGAACACTATTGCATTTTTACCATGATGATATTCAAGAGGGCATAAGTTATTATGGCTGTTATGGAGAATAATCGGTACGTTTGGGCATTAAAGACATTGTATATGTGTGATAAAGATCATTTCCATCTTTAAATGAAAGATAACGAGATGACACCCAACCTATTTGAGTGTTATATCGGATATGGCACCAATTTCCTTCACAGTTTTTAACAAAAACTAATTCTCCAGCAGAGATTAAGCCGCAAAGTGCATACTGAGTGCTGGGACCTGTTCTAAAATTAAGATTTCTCGTAACAAAAGCATCTGCTGCCTCTGATATTGTTGTGGCTAAAAAGAAAGAGCCAAACATAAAAAAAATGACGATTTTTTTCATTTTTCTGTAAAGAATTTCTTTAGAGATTTTCTATCCTTCTCTCTTCATATTCCATATAATTTCTTTATACTAGATTATGATAAAACAGAAAAAAATACAATTCTTTCTTCTTTAGGATACTTTAAAGAGAAGAGTGAAGTTTAACGTTTTAAACACCAAAATGAGATGTTTTAATCACTATTTGTGCATGTTTTGTTTCCTTTATTTATTTTTGTATGGAAAACAGCGATACTGTACTATATAATAAAAAAGATCGTAGTTTTCGGATTCCAAAAGTAATTTTGGAAGCCGTTTTTTGTATTTTTATTAAACCTTCCGTGTAATAGAAAGGGACGGATTATGGAAAAAGTTCCGATGACTACAGCTGGTTTTGAGAGTCTTAAAGAAGAGTTGCGTTGGCGTCAACAACAGGAGCGTCCGCGAATTATTGAAGCAATTTCTGAGGCGCGTGCGCATGGTGATTTATCTGAAAATGCTGAGTATCATGCAGCTAAAGAAGCGCAAAGTCATAATGAGGGGCGTATAAATGAGCTTGAAGATTATATCGCACGAGCAGAAGTTATAGATGTCTCGCGTCTTTCAGGTGACAAAATAAAATTTGGCGCAACCATTAAACTCTTGGATGAGGACACTGAAGAAAAAAAAGTGTATCAGATCGTAGGAGATCAAGAAGCTGATGTAAAGGTTGGTAAAATCTCTATTTCTTCGCCTATCGCACGTGCACTTATTGGCAAGCAAGAAGGTGATGTGATTGAGGTGAATGCACCAGGTGGTGCGCATAATTACGAGATCATTAAGGTTCAGTACATCTAAATAACATATGGATTATTATGCGTGTATCTTTGGACGAAACTGAGATTATTGCGCCTCACTTGAAAAGGCGTTTATCGGGAGTAACATCTACGATTATTCAGCTTATTCCACTGCAACGCGAACAGGGTGTGCGTATATCCACTTTGGGGTTTGGTTTACCACGAACTTTACCGACACTCGCCTTTAAGGACCTTTTCGGACTTTGGAAAAGTCCGAAAGGGAAGCCATTTCGTATTTGGCATGCACGACGCAATATTGAGATGCTTTGTGGGATCTTTTTGCGCGATGTTTTGCGAATGAAGCTTAAACTCATCTTTACTTCGGCATCTCGACGCGAACACAAGCCTTTTACCAAATGGTTGCTTCGTCGTATGGATAAAGTTATCGCTACTAGTGTATGTACGGGAACCTATCTAGAAGTGCCTCATAAGGTTATTATGCATGGAGTGGATATTAGGCGTTTTTCACCCCCCCAAATTCCTGATGATTACTTTCCAGCAACTGGGGTGCCAGGAAAATATGCGGTAGGATGTTTTGGGCGCGTGCGCTATTTAAAGGGTACTGATTTGTTTGTGGACGCGATGATAGCATTATTGCCTGACTATCCCGAATGGACAGCACTTATCGCTGGTCGGACTACAGAACAGCATTATGGTTTTGAAAAGAAATTACGACAGAAGATTGCTGAAGCTGGTTTAAACGACCGCATTATTTTTCTTGGTGAAAGGCTTGATATACCTGTGTGGTATCGCCGTTTATCACTTTATGTAACTCCTTCTCGTTTGGAAGGTTTTGGTCTGACACCATTGGAGGCAATGGCATCACAGACGGCTGTAGTGGCGAGTGATGTAGGAATTTTTAAAGAATTGGTGGTCGAGGGAACAGGAACGGTTGTTCAAGCAGGAGATGGAGCGGCTTTAACAGCAGCAATTGAACCTTATTTTGCTGATGTAGAAAAAACATTGGCAGCCGGAAAGAAAGCTTTAACCCATGTTCGTACTCACTTTCCTTTGGAAAAAGAGGCAAGCAAGATTGAAAGTGTTTACAAAGAACTGTTTGCAGAAAAAACACTTTGATTATTATATCAAAAATCTTTTTGAGGAATGATAAAAGTATTTTCCTTAAAGGTTTTTCATAGTCATCAAGAAAACAGCTCAATGATATAAATGTTATTTTACAAAATTTATATTGTCTTTAGTAGCACGCTATAAAAAGTTCTCAAAATTTTGGATAAAATATTAAAAATGTATACGCTTGAGAGCGATATGTAGTTTATGATAAAGCATACTAAGAGAGAGGAAAGCTACTTTTATTCATTGATATTTTAGAATAAGAAAATAATGCTTTAACTCAAGTCTGGGGATTTATGCACTATCTTATACGGTGTCGTACTGATATTGTTCGTTTTGTAAGACTTAAATAGATAGCAAAAAAACGTTTTCTTGTCTTAAAAAGATAATGATGGTATCTCCATGAATAAAATAGTCGTACATATTTTCAATAAATTCATAATAAGATGGATTTAAGATCAATATATATGATTTTTATAGATAATTTACCTTTTCAATTTGAATAAGAGCTTTGAGTACCGTAAGATTTTCTCATGTAAAATCTGTTGATATTAAATTAATGAGAGCTATCTTCTTGCACATCACAATTGGAAGAAGGCATGTGGTGGATAAAAACTATTGAAGACAGGGTGTAAAGAGATTTCTTATAAATTGTCTGAAATACAGGCTGTTACGATATTAGCAGAAAGAAAATAATATGGTGGTACTAATTTATATCTTATTTTGTAGTAGCGACTTGCACCTTATTATTATTTAAGTAAAAATGATGGTGCCCATTTTATATCTTTCATAAGGGCTGTCGTGAAATGGGGGTGATGAGTATTGTGAGATGTTTTTTACAAGTTTGTGAGTTCGTAATATAATAGCATTTTATTTTCTATAAGGGTGTAACTCTATTAAAAAGAAAAACACTTTTATCAGCAAATGTTCATATTTTTGCATGAGAGATTATTCGTAAAAAAGAATGTTCTATGCGTCCACTTTATTTGATAAAGAAGATCAATAAAGTGAAGTTTTATATGTTATGGCTTTGAGAATATCGGTATTTGATTGTTTTTGTTGAATTATTTTTATATCATTGATATGATGTTTTGTATGAAATTTTAGGAAATCTTCAGTAGATTGGGTGAGGAGTGAATATTATGACGCATACTGTTCTCGCCTTTTTATCTTGTAAATTTTTTATCATGGTAGCATAAAATATCTCTGCATTAGAATTGTTCACGCCAGAAAGCGGGAATAAAAAGGACGAATATTGTTATGATTTCAAGGCGTCCAGCTAACATTAGAAAACTTAAAATCCATAAAGCATGATCGTTGATTGTAGAGAAATTACCAGTGGGGCCAATAATATCTCCAAAGCCTGGACCAACATTTGAAAGTGCGGTTAAGACCCCGGTAAAGGCAGAGGTAAAGTCAAGACCGGTTGTAAGCAAAAGTGCAGTGCCGATAACAAGGCAAAACATATAAAGACAGACAAAAAACAAAACGGCTTGAGCAACATCATTTGATATATTTGAGTGATCGTAGCGCGCTTTTACAACGACATTAGGAGAAAGAAGTTTTTCTATATTTGTTTGTGTAATACGCCAAAGAATAATGAGGCGATTGATTTTCATACCACCAGAAGTAGAACCAGCACATCCGCCTGTAAAAGAAACAATGAAGAAAACTCCAAGCGCAAACGGTCCCCAAAGTTGATAATCTTCAGCGCTGTAACCGGTGGTGCTAATAATGGATGAAAGGTGAAAAATGACATCAAGAAAAATCAAGTGGAACGCGCGATGATCATAAAACCGTAGCCATGCCGCTAAAGCAAAGCTGAAAAGGAGAACGATATGGAGAAAAACAATCACTTGTGGGTCAAGGAAGCGTTTAGAGTGTCCAGGAAGGACTAATTTAACATAAAGTACGAAAGGTAAAGCAGAAAGCAACATGAAGATTGTTGAAATAATTAAGATGGCTGGTGTATCAGAAAAATAGCCAAAAGAAGCATCATGCGTTGAAAAACCAGCTGTTGCTACTGTACTCATTGCATGGTTAATGGCATCAAATAAATTCATGCCTGCAGCAAAATAAGAAAGCATACAAGCCAATGTTAACCCAACATAAGCGATGATAATTCCGTTAGCAATTTGGTTGATGCGAGGCAATATTTTTTCAGATTTATCAGATGATTCCATATGAAAAAGTCGCACGCCACCCACACGCAGTGAAGGCAAAATTAAGAGGGCTAAACCGATAAAACCAATGCCCCCAATCCAGCATATAAGAGAACGCCATAATAAAATACTTCGCGATAAATTATCAAGATCAGAAAGGACTGTGGAGCCTGTTGTTGTAATTCCAGAAACAGATTCAAAAATGGCTCCTGCTAGAGAAATGGGAAGAGGAGAAAGATAAAGAGGTAAGGCACCTACGATGCTTCCTGTAAGCCAAAGACAAACAGTGAGCATAAAGCCAAGCCGTGCTGAAAAGCGACAAGTAGCTCCCTTAGTTGCTAAAAGAATCAGCGTTGCTAACATGGTGGTTATGGCACAAGAATAGAGAAAGCTTATCCAATTACGATTGTTGTCGTGCAAATCCACAAAAATTGGCAAAAGCATTGCTCCTCCCATGATTAAGGCAAAACGTGCACAGACATTGATAATAAATTGAAAAATGATCGTTCCCTATCTTTGTATCTCTTTTTATTATGGTTTTGTGCTCATAAGAAGTTACATTTTTCTCTTTATAGGATAAGGATTAATTCTTAACATTAGCGTGCCTTGATGAATTAGTAATCAGACCTTTTCATAAAACTTGAAAAGAAGTATACATAACATAATTAGGGCTCTTGAAAAATATTTTTTTAAAAGGCTGCATTCCGTTATCATTTATAGAATAATTAATTTATAATAAAGTGAAGGGGATTTAATGGTACAATCGCATATTCGTCTGCTGATTATTGGCTCAGGTCCGGCTGGTTATACAGCGGCGATCTATGCAGCAAGAGCAATGCTTAAGCCTGTTTTGGTGACGGGCTTGCAGCAGGGGGGACAATTGACAATTACAACTGATGTTGAGAATTATCCAGGTTTTGCAGATCCCATTCAAGGACCATGGTTGATGGAACAAATGGCAAAACAAGCTGAGAATATGGGGACAAAAATTGTTTATGATACAATTATAAAGGCTGATTTGTTGAAGTATCCTTTTGTCTTATATGGGGATTCAGGAACACAATATTCTTGTGATGCACTGATTATTGCAACAGGAGCTCAAGCGCGCTGGCTTGGTTTAGAAAGTGAACAGACCTTTATGGGCGGAGGTGTTTCCGCTTGTGCTACATGTGATGGCTTTTTTTATCGTGATAAGGATGTTATTGTCGTGGGAGGAGGAAATACGGCTGTTGAAGAAGCACTTTATTTATCGCATTTGGCTAAGAGTGTAAGCGTGGTTCACAGGCGGGGGCAGTTTCGGGCAGAAAAAATTTTGCAAGATAGGTTGCTGGCTTGTAATAATGTGCGTGTTCTTTGGGATCATGTGGTTGAAGAAATTGTGGGGCTGCCAGCTCAAGATTCAATGGGCGCTGTTGTAACAGGGGCACGTCTGAAAAATGTTAAGACAGGTCACGAGATGAAAGTTAATGCAGAGGGCATATTTATTGCCATTGGGCATGATCCTGCTGTTTCTCTGTTTGAAGGACAGCTGAAACAAAAACGAGGCGGCTATTTATGGACAGCACCCAACTCAACAGCAACAAGCATTGCTGGTGTTTTTGCTGCTGGGGATGTGACAGATGAAACATTCCGCCAAGCTGTAACAGCTGCGGGAAGAGGATGTATGGCAGCGTTGGAAGCAGAACGGTTTTTGGATATACCCAGGCGTTAGTCACTCATTGAGAACATAGAGAATATAGAGGTAGAATTAATTGTGGCGCCACCGTTGGATTGGGATAAGTTAAGGGTTTTTCACGCTGCAGCAGAAGCGGGATCTTTTACGCATGCTGCTCAAAAACTTCATTTATCTCAATCAGCCGTTTCACGACAGGTTTCGGCTTTAGAACAAGAGGTTGGGGTATCCTTATTTCAACGTCATGCGCGTGGTTTGATTCTTACAGAACAGGGAGAAACTCTTTATCGTACAGCTCATGATGTTTTGATGAAGCTTGAAAGTGTGCGTTTGCAATTAAGTGAAAGCTATGCAAAACCAACGGGGCACTTGCGTGTGACCTCGACCTTTGGAATGGGGGCAGGGTGGATTGCAGAGCGTATGCCAGAATTTCTTAGTCTTTATCCTGATATGCAGGTTCAGCTTTTGCTTTCCGATGAAGAGCTTGATTTGACAATGTGTCATGCGGATTGTGCTGTTCGCTTACATCAACCCAAACAACCTGATCTTATACAAAGAAAACTCTTTACAATTCATATGCATGTTTATGCTTCGGAAAAGTATATTGCAAATTATGGAAAGCCGGAAAAATTGTCTGATCTCGATGAGCATCGTATTATTTCGTTCGGTGAACCTGTTCCACCTTATTTGTCTGGTTTAAATTGGTTGGAAAAGGCTGGTAGAAGTGATGGATCATTGCGCGTTTCAGTTTTACAAATCAACAATATCATCTCAATAAAGAATGCGCTTATGCGTGATCTTGGGATTGCTGTGCTTCCTGATTATATCGTCAATAATGATGAGCATTTAGTGCGTCTTTTTCCTGATATGGTTGATATTCCCTCTTTTGATACTTTTTTTTGTTATCCTTATAATTTAAAGAATTTGGCAAGGTTAAATGCTTTTCGAGATTATATTTTTTTAAAAGCTCGCCAGTGGTCTTTTTAATATTAATATCTTAATTTATAAGGAATAATTAGCTGTTTTGCAACTTGAGACTCCCGTAATATTCTTTCGTTTCAAATTTGCCTATATTGAATCAATTAAAATTATTTGTTGCACATTAAAAGTGGAGGGAGTCCGTACGGGTAAATATTTTTGAAAAGAGGGATAAATGTTTTTTTACAAATGCTAGCAAACGTGAGAGCTATTATATATTGAAAAATGGACAATCGTGTCATGGTGTAGTTAACATTTTTACTATTTAATTAAAGAGAGTGGTACATGATGGAGACAAATTTAAAGCTATGTGTTTATTGCATAGCAGATACGCTTAAGTCTTTATTGTGCTTTTCCTTATAAAATGACATAGAATACTATCTCTTGATTATGTTGCCTCCCAGTTTCGTTTTCTTGAGTGTTCCCTTACGAAGATCTATCAGATTGATTTTATCTCTGAGGATCTTCCAAATTTGCCGGACATATGTCCGGCTTTTTTTTAATTTTTGAAAGAGTCCCTAGAAATTGCAATATATGGGAAGATGATAAAGAAAAAATTTCGAAACTGGTGGATATCCAACAATTTTTTTAAGAATACTAAAATTCAATGAGGAGTTTGAGAGGGGGTATTCTATTGTACTGTAAAAGTCTGTCTTTTAGGGGCGTGATATAAAATATTTAAAACCTTATACATGAAGTGCTTTTTATTAGAATGTGAGGTGAATATTTAAGGCAGGTCGTGTTCATAAAGCCTATGAAGTAAATCAAGTAGTTATTAAATAGAACTTAAAGGAAACTAGATTGTTTACACAACGATGGGAGGTGGCTTCTTCTTCGTTTTAGGACGAAGAAGAAGTTGAGAAATAGAAGAGATTTTATTGTAAGGGACTTTGATTATAAGGGCAATTGTGTTTAAAAGTGCTCGGTCTTTTTTAGAGTTATAAATTGAATGGAGAAAGTAGAATAGGCGTGTCATCTCTTATGATAATAGACCGATTCATTTATTTGATAGCTAAATTTTTTTGATCTTTATCTACAGCATCTATTTTTGTGTTTATTCATAGATATTTTTGCTGAATCGATAGATTTAGTGACACAGTTTCAGATATTTTCTCGGATATACTAACATTCGGCAAAAAACAATCACAAGAGATGATATTAAAAATTTTAAATTAAACTGTTGCAAAAACGCTGTATACGTATACAAGCTTTTTCAAGTAATTCTTCTGATGTTGCATAAGAAATACGAAAAGTTGATCCAAGTCCAAAAGCAGATCCTTGGACGACAGCAACAGCTTCTGTTTCTAGAAGCGCTATGGCAAAGTCTTCATCATTCGTAATACGTTGACCATTGGGTGTTTTCTTTCCAATAAGTCCGGTGCAAGAAGGATAAACATAAAAAGCACCCTCAGGCGTTGGACAGTAAATGCCAGGAGCTTGATTTAGCATGGAGACAACGAGATCACGGCGTGCTTGAAAAATACTTTTATTTTTAGCAATAAAGTCTTGTGGTCCGTTGAGTGCTTCAACCGCAGCCCATTGTGAAATGACACTTGTTCCAGATGTTTGCTGTCCTTGAATGGTATCCATGGCTTTAATTAATTCTTGTGGTCCGCCTGCATAACCGATTCTCCATCCCGTCATCGCATAGGCTTTAGAAACACCATTCATTGTGAGTGTACGCTCATAAAGCGCTGGTTCTACTTGAGCTGGAGTCACAAAGGTAAAACCCTCATATGTGAGATGTTCATATATATCATCGGAAAGGATATAAACATGAGGATATTTTACTAAAACATCTGTAAGTTTTTTCAATTCATTATGTGTATAAGCGGCACCTGATGGATTTGAAGGAGAGTTAAAGATGAACCATTTGGTTTTGGGGGTAATGGCAGCTTCTAGCTCTTGTGGTTGGAGTTTATAAGAAAATTCGGCTTTTGTTTCTAAAAAGACAGGCGTACCATCGTTGAGTGCAACCATTTCTGGATAACTAACCCAATAAGGGGATGGAATGATGACCTCATCTCCTTTATTCAAAGTTGCCATGAATGCATTAAAGAGAATTTGTTTTCCACCAGTACCAACAATAATTTGTTCTGGTTGGTAAAGAAGGTTATTTTCTCTTTTAAACTTTGCAGAAATTGCTTGGCGCAATTCTGGAATTCCAGATATGGGAGGGTATTTTGTTTCTCCCCTTCGAATAGCTTCAATAGCCGCGTTTTTGATGTTGTCTGGGGTATCAAAGTCTGGCTCTCCAGCACTTAAAGCAATAACATTTCGCCCTAATGCTTTTAAATGACGGGCCTTTTGAGAAGCAGCAATTGTTGCAGAAGGTTTGATACGAGACAGCTTGTCGGCAATAAAAGCCATAATTTTAAATCCTTATATTATATCAACAAATGGTTATTGCTTTAAGGATATTCTATAAGAGATTATATTGTATGCAATAAAAAACTTCCAAAATACTCTTACACGGGCTTTATATTCTTCTTTTTTGAGATCTTTTACAAGATAATCTCTTCGTAGATTTTATGAAAGTTTTTGAGGAAGTATAAGAGAGGTTTGATAAATTGTGCAAAGGAGATAAGCAGTCTTTTATTTTAACAAGGTAAAATAATGCTTTATACAAAATAAAAAAATCTTCGTCTTTACAGACGAAGATTTCTAAATAAAATATTGCAGAATTTAAACTTTAAAGTGCTGCAAGGTTACCAGCGGCAAATTTTCCTGAACGACGATCTTGAAGAACATCATAAGAGATTTTTTGCCCTTCATTAAGACTGTTTAGACCTGAACGCTCGACGGCAGAAATGTGTACAAATACATCTGCACTACCATCGCTAGGCTGAATGAATCCGAAACCTTTTGTTGTATTAAACCACTTAACTGTTCCTGTAGACATAGGAAACTCCTTAGAATATATAATTACATTGAGCATTGAAGCTTTCATTTCTTCAATACGGTTGTAGATCGAAATTAGGTGGGAGAAGTTTCGCCGAAAGTGCAGATTGCACAGGAAAGAAAGTCACGTAACCGAAAATTCGATGAAACCTCTATAAAAGTTTTTAGAACAAAAAGCAAGTCTTAATCAATTTTTATATAAAGAAAAAATAAGAAAACAGTGTACATTTTGCTAAGTAGAAAAAAATTCAACTAAAATAACTTTGTAGTGAACGTACCTCAAGGTGCCTTTTTTTGAGTGCTTTGATCGCTTCTACGACGGCTTCGGCTCCAGCTATTGTTGTATAATAGGGAACATTTTGCATGAGTGCTGCATAACGTAATGATTTTGAGTCTGAGATGGCACTGGCAGTGCTAGTTGTATTAAAAATTAATTGAATTTGGCGATTACGAATAGCGTCTTCAATATGGGGATGTCCCTCTAGAACTTTGTTGATTTTTTTTGCTTCAACGTGGTGTTCGGTGAGAAATTTTTGTGTTCCACTTGTGGCGACAACAGAAAAGCCAAGCTCAGTTAAACGTTTTACAGGATTTAAGATGCGTTTTTTATCTTCATCCCTTACAGAAACGAACAAAGTTCCCTCTTTAGGGAGTTTTACACCAGCTCCAAGTTGGGCTTTAGCAAAAGCAAGCGAAAATTCATAGTCAAGTCCCATAACTTCACCGGTTGAGCGCATTTCTGGACCAAGAAGTGTATCAACACCTGAAAAACGAGCAAAAGGAAATACTGCTTCCTTGACGGCAATATGTTGTTTTTTTTGCAAAGAAGGTAATCCACCATAAGCTTGAAGAGCATCATGAAGCGTTTCTCCTGCCATAATACGTGCAGCCATTTTAGCAATAGGGCGACCAATCGTTTTTGCAACAAATGGGACAGTACGTGAAGCACGGGGATTGACTTCTAAGACATAAATGGTGTCATCTTTTATAGCATATTGTACATTCATTAAGCCGCGAACATGAAGTGCTTGTGCTAATGCTTTGGTTTGGCGCTCTAATTCAGTAACTATTTTATTTGAGAGCGTATGGACTGGTAGAGAACATGCTGAATCACCAGAGTGGATACCAGCTTCTTCAATATGTTCCATAATACCAACGATTAGTGTTTCTTTGCCATCACATAGACAATCGACGTCTACTTCAATTGCTTCTGTTAAATAGGTATCAAAGAGAAGCGGATTTTTACCAAGCAATATATTGATTTGTCCTGTTGTGTCGTTAGGATAACGGACTTTGATATCTTCTGAAATTAATTCGGGGACACTCTCAAGTAAATAATTTTGTAAGCTACGTTCATCACGGATAATTTGCATAGCACGTCCTCCTAAAACATAAGAGGGACGTACAACCAAGGGGAAGCCTAGTTCGTGGGCAATGAGGCGTGCTTGTTCAATGGAGTGGGCAATACCATTTTGAGGTTGTGTTAAATTAAGTTTAAATAACAGTTTTTGAAAGCGATCTCTATCTTCTGCTAAGTCGATAGCGTCAGGTGAAGTACCTAGGATGGGGATGTTGTGTTTTTCTAGAGCGCTTGCCAATTTCAAGGGTGTTTGTCCGCCAAATTGGACGATGACTCCAACCAAATCTCCTTTTTCCTGTTCTGCTTCTAAAATAGCGATAACGTCTTCTGTTGTTAAAGATTCAAAGTAAAGGCGATCAGAGGTATCATAGTCGGTTGAAACTGTTTCAGGATTACAGTTAATCATAATCGCTTCAAATCCTGCATCACGCAGTGCAAAAGCAGCGTGGCAGCAACAGTAATCAAATTCAATACCTTGCCCAATGCGGTTTGGTCCACCGCCTAAAATAGCAATTTTTTTGCGTTCAGAAACGTGTGCTTCCGAGTGCTCTACACCTGCAAAGGGAACTTCATATGTTGAATACATATAGGCTGTAGGAGAAGAAAATTCAGCGGCACAAGTATCAATCCGTTTGAAGACGTGTTTAACATTCAGTGATTTGCGTAAAGCTGCGATATAATCGGGTTCTTTCCCTGTAAGGGAGGCTAATCGCGCATCTGAAAAGCCCATAGCTTTTAACATACGTAAGTTATCTGCGTCTTGGGGTAATCCATGAATGCGGATACGCTGCTCCATTTCAATGATGGAGGCTATTTGTTCTAAAAACCACGGATCAATTTTGCTAATTTGGTGAATCTCGTTTAAGGGTAAGCCTGTGCGCATGGCTTGAGCAATATAGCGTAGACGATCAGGGCTTGGTATGGCAATGGCGGAGCGTATAGAACTTTTTTCATCACCTTCAGCATGCTCTGGAATCACAATTTCATCAAGACCCGTAAGCCCTGTTTCAAGTCCACGGAGTGCTTTTTGTAACGATTCTTGAAAAGTGCGTCCAATTGCCATGACTTCTCCTACAGATTTCATCGCAGTTGTGAGGACAGGTGATGAACCGGGAAATTTTTCGAACGCAAAACGAGGAATTTTTGTCACAATATAGTCAATAGAAGGCTCAAATGATGCTGGTGTTGCACCACCCGTGATATCATTTTTTAATTCATCAAGTGTATAACCAACAGCCAGTTTAGCCGCTACTTTAGCAATGGGAAACCCCGTTGCTTTTGAGGCAAGCGCTGAAGAGCGAGAAACACGCGGATTCATTTCAATAACAATGAGGCGCCCATTTTCAGGATTGACAGCAAACTGTACATTGGATCCCCCCGTTTCAACACCAATTTCACGCAAAACAGCAATCGAAGCATTACGCATACATTGATATTCTTTATCGGTTAAGGTGAGAGCAGGTGCTACAGTGATCGAATCACCGGTATGAATCCCCATCGGATCAATGTTTTCAATAGAACAAACGATGATACAATTGTCGTTCTTATCACGAACAACTTCCATCTCATATTCTTTCCACCCTAAAACACTTTCTTCAATTAATACTTCTGTTGTTGGTGAAGCTTCAAGCCCACGTTCAATAATTTCATAGAATTCAGAGCGGTTATAAGCAATTCCACCACCAGTTCCACCAAGGGTAAATGAAGGACGAATAATAGCTGGAAGCCCGACAACATCAAGAGCTTGAACTGCTTTTGCTGTTGCATGGGCGATATAATGTTGTTTGCGATCAGCTTCGGTATGTCGCCAGTTGCGCTCAAGTTCTTCGAGTGCTTTGTCAAGCGCAGCACCAGAAAGCTTGGCTTTAAGTTCAGCACACGTTTTTGCGTGTTGTTGACGATTTTCTTCTTTCAGTTCTGTTGCATTGGCTAACATAGAGCGTGGCGTTTCCAAACCGATTTTTGCCATCGCTTGGCGGAATAAAGCACGATCTTCAGCTTTATCAATAGCATCAGCATTGGCTCCTATCATTTCAACATGATAGCGGTCTAAAATACCCATACGCTTTAATGATAAAGCAGTATTGAGGGCTGTTTGTCCTCCCATAGTGGGTAAAAGGGCATCGGGACGCTCGTGGGCAATAATTTTGGCAACTATTTCAGGAGTAATGGGCTCTATATAAGTTGCATCAGCTAGATCTGGATCTGTCATAATCGTGGCAGGATTAGAATTTACCAAAATAATTCGGTAACCTTCTTCTTTTAATGCTTTACAGGCTTGAGTGCCTGAATAATCAAATTCACATGCCTGACCAATGATAATAGGTCCTGCTCCGATGATAAGAATAGATTTTATATCTGTGCGTTTGGGCATGACTTTTTCCTATGACAAATATCTATGTGCGATTGTTGCGGGCAAAATATTTCAGTTCTGAGGCTACAATCATTTTATAAGTTAAGTGACAAAGAAAGTAAGCATTAAAATACCTTTTCCATGCTTTTTTTCATAAAATTGAAGATAAATTTCTTTTTTGAGTTGAGTCATCTCATCAGTCTATCAAAAGTATGACCTTTGATAAAAAAATAATAACAGTGCTCCAACAAATTAGAATATTCAAGCATACGTGGAGCATAAAAAGCCAGAACATCTTTCCAATCCATTGCCGGCATATTTTGTGTTTTATGACGTTTTTTGCTTAAGAGAGCACGCGCTTTTTCTGTTGCTTGTAAAACATAAGCCATTATTTATGGTTCGATGGGATTTCGTAAAATGAAATGGGAAGCTTATCGTGTTTTTCCGTAAAATACTGCCGTTTAGAGCTGTGATATAAGGTATGAAAATTTACCACATTAAGGTGTTTTTTGTTAGAGTGTATGATAGAATTCAGGACAGGATTTGTCTGTAGAGAGCTTATGAAATAAACCATATAAAATGGTTTCAGTTGGAATCTGTTATATAAAAAGCAAGATTGTTGATAGATCGGCTCTGGTCGAAGTTTCCGTTTTAGGGTAGGAAGACAGTCAATCTATGTATCTTTCCATTTCATAAAAGGGTGAGAGTGTATTTTAATACAATGGCTAAGGATATAATTTCAGAATGATTTTGTTTGTTTTTAAAAGATAGTGAATACTCTCCTTTTACTTTATTGATGATGTTCAAGACTTATTTAAAATATAAAGAAGGCTAAAATGCTGAACATTTCCCAAACAAGAGTATTCTGTTTGAAAGATGTATCAATAGGAAAGCTTTTGGTGGCTAGGTCTCAAAAAGGGATTTGTCATATAGCGTTAGGAGACACTATAGAGCAATTATTACAGGAGTTTACGATACGCTTTGGTGATGCACAACAAGTTGTAGGTGACAATACATTTAAGAGAGAAGTTGCCCATATTATAGCCATGATAGAAACACCTAAGCTGGTAAAAAAATATAATTTTCCCTTAGATATAAATGGTACAGTTTTTCAACGACAAGTATGGGCAGTATTATGTGATATACCATGTGGTGAAACAATTTCCTATGAGATCTTAGCGTGCCGTATTGGTATGCCGAAAGCTTTTCGTGCCGTTGCTAATGCCTGTGCACGTAACGAATTGGCTGTTATCATTCCTTGTCATCGTGTTGTGCGTAAAAATGGTTTTATTTCAGGGTATCGTTGGGGGGACAAACGGAAACAGATTTTACTACAACGAGAAAAAATGGAGAAATTTAACTTTGTGTGATGGGCATTATAATCGTTACAGTTGTTCCTTTCATTTCTTTTGAAGTAATTTCAAGTTTTCCTTTGTGGAGTTCTAGCAAGGAGCGTGAAATGGCTAAGCCAAGACCTGAGCCCGTATGAGATTTAGTAAGCTGATTTTCAACTTGTTCAAAAGGTTGCCCAAGTTTTTTAATTGCTGATTGGGGAATACCAACACCTGTATCTGTAATTTTAAAAATAAGATTATTTTTTTTCTTGAAAGCGCAGACATCAATATTTCCACCAGAAGGCGTAAATTTAACGGCATTAGAGATGAGATTAAGGAAAATCTGTTTCATTGCACGACCATCAACTTCAGCATGAAGTTCTGGGGTAATGTTTGTTGTAACAACAATATTTTTTTCTTGAGCTTGAGGCGTTAATGTTCGTACTGCTTCACTAATGATGGGCTCAAGATCGGTATTTTTACAATCAAGCGTAAATCTTCCTGCTTCGATTTTTGACATATCAAGGATGTCATTGATAAGGGTTAGAAGATGGGTTCCTGAATTGTAAATATCATGCATATATTCCTTATAGCGTTGTGAACCAAGAGGACCAAAAGTTGATTGCAACATGATGTCTGAAAAACCAAGAATAGCATTCAGAGGCGTGCGCAATTCATGAGACATATTGGCTAAAAATTCTGATTTAGCCTTATTAGCACTTTCGGCGCGTTCTTTTTCTGCTTTCAAACTTTTATTAAGTTTTTCAACTTCTGTTGCGCGTTGTTGAGCACTCCCTCGCGCGCGCTTGAGTTCTTGAATGAAAGAAAAAAGACGCCTTTCACTGTCTTCAAATTTTTCCTGTTGTTGTTTAAGCTCAGAAATATCAGTACCAATACAAACCAATCCTCCATCTTGGGTTCGTCGTTCGTTAATTTTGAGCCAACAACCATCTGCCGTTTGGCGAATACTGGTTAAGTTACCAGTACCATCATCTTTAAGGGGATATTCACTGAGTGCAGGGCGTGCCATGGCTTCGACGGTTGCACGTTGGATACCTGATTGTAGAATTTGTTTAGGAATAGCGGCATATTCGCAAAATTTGCTGTTGGACATGACTAAACGTCCTTCAGCATCCCACAAGACGAAAGATTCTGAAATGTTTTCAATCGCATCACGGATACGAAGGTCGGCTTGCGCCGTTTGTTCAGCCAATTGTTGCTGTTCACTAATATCGAAGGAAATACCAACCAAATGGGGTTCTTCTTCTTCAGTCACTTCGGCACGAATGCGCATCCATACATAATGACCATCAGCATGACGCATAGGAACGTTAATATCGATATGCTTTTTTTTACCGCTCATTAATTCCTGAGCAAGGTCAAAAAAATTCGCATCATTTGGATTGATAATGGCGCTAATTTGGGAAATTGAGAGCAATGCATCTTGAGGGACATAGCCGAGCATTTCGTACATTGCTCGTGACCAGTAGACGCGTCCACTTGCCATATTCCAATCCCATAGTCCACAGCGTCCACGCATCATTGCCATATCAATACGGTTTTGAATTTTTTCTGAAACAAGATCTGTTTTGCGTGCTCGTACAATTTGGTTATAATAAGCATAAAGAAGAGCGAGGATAACGCCACTAGTTCCAATGAACATGGTTATATTTAACGAGAGAGCTTTCCGCCATTCCATGTAAATATGTTGCATTTTTTTACTGATGAATACCCCATATTGTCCATTTTCTGTTTGCTGAAAGGAAGCAAGAGCAGGAATATCTTTTCCTATTGTAATTTTCATGATTCCAGCATGTTTTCCTAGAGCTTGTAAAGTAATGCTTTCAGAGGTAAAATCCTGTAAGGGTTTTCCTAAGACAATCTCGGAACTTGATGAAGCTAGGACATTGCCTTTTTGATCGACAATAGCAATAACAGCGCTGGTTTTTATAAAACCTTTGTTACGAAAATTGGTTAGGATATTTTGTAAATGATTATGAGAAAGAGCAGCAGCTTTTCCTTGTCGAGTGGCGGCAAGTAAGTCACGGTCGATTGTATTGGTAATATGAGAAGCTAAGAGAGTGATGGTAGAATGCGTGTTTTTATCAATTGTGTTGCGCCAATCATAGATTGATAGGAAACGGATTGCTGCTAGTATAACAAGAAATGCAAGAATTACAAATGGGAGTGAACGTCGCAGCCAAGGTTCAATAAAAAGAAGTTTTTTATAGGCAGAACCAGAAAATAGATTGGTACGCTCTGTCCGCTTCTTGCGACTTTGAGCGCTTGATTTTGAATCAGCATACACCTCCCTTGGCGCATTATATGCGTCCAATTTAGCCATCTCGCGTTCCTTTAATTCTGGAATAATGTGATTTAAAAACTGCTTCGATATTCATAGTAACCCCATCGAGTGCAATGAATCAAAACAGGAGTCTTCTGTCCAGTCTTTTTTTTAAAAAAAATAATTTTACTTTTATGATTTTGGAATATGAAAAGAAAAAAGTACTTTAAACGTGATCTATAAACAGGCTTAGATTGCCTGTTTATAGATTTAATGATGATCGAATAGTTTATAGAATTTATTTTAAAAAATATTATAGCATATTGATTTAAAATATTTTTTTGTTTCAAGTGAGCAGACGGTTGATGATATCAGCAACATCGCTTGATAATTTTGGCGCAGCAGCAATCATTTTTAATTCAGTTTCAAGTTTTTGTTGTCGAATAGGTTCTAATTGTCGCCAAGAGCGCATCATTGTTAATAATCGTGAAGCAAGCTGTGGATTTTTTTTGTCAATTTCCAAAATGACTTGGCAAAGAAAATGATAAGACGCTCCATCCATCCTATTAAAGCCCGTGAGATTGTTAGAGGCAAAAACACCGATTAGGGAACGTACACGATTAGGATTATCTTGTGAAAAAAGCGGATGTTGCATGAGCTTTTGAACATTCTCGAGTGTTGATGTGCCAGCAACCATTGCTTGAATAGAAAACCATTTATCCATGACCAAAGGGTCATGCTGATAGCGGTTTTCAAAATCATTTAAGGCATTTTGTGCCTGCTCACTTTCATTAAAACGCTTCACGAGAACAGCGATACTCGCCATACGGTCAGTCATATTATCAGCTGTTGCATACTGTATAGCAGCTCGATTTGGATTGGCTTCAGCAATGGAAAGGTAATCCAGTATGATATTCTTTAATGCTCGCTTTCCAGCTTGTGCTGTGTTTGGTGAATAGGGCTCTTGGGTTTGCATTTGTCCATAGAATTTTGTTAAGAGCTCTTGATGAGTTTGTGCAAGTGAAGCTAAAAACTGATGGCGGACATAATGAATACGATCTGGATCAATATTTTTACCGATTGTATGAGCAAGCTCAACTTCACTAGGTAAATTTAAACAGAAGGCACGAAATTCAGGCTCTAAGGTTTCATCTGTTATGATCGTTTCAATCAGCTTTAGCAAAGCAGAAGGGAGTGTTGCTTTTTCTTGTGTTTTATCTTGAATGCTGTGAATCAAAGCTTGCGTCATTAAATGATTAAGAGATTGCCAGCGATTGATGTGATTGTCATCATGTTGTGCAAGAAAAATAAGTTCTCTTTCATTGAATGGAGTGTGTAGAATGATTGGTGCTGAAAAGTCTCGCAGCAGTGATAAAACAGGTTTTTCATGCAGTCCCTTTAATGTAAACGTTTGGCTTTCCTTGGATAAAAGCATAACATTTGATTGAATATCTGTATCTGCTTCATAGGTGAGGTTTTCTCCGTTAGATCCTAACAAGCCAAATACGATAGGGATAAGCATAGGCTTTTTTGTATTTTGTTGTGGGGTTGCGGGAATATGTTGCTTTGTATGAATTGTTAAAACACCATCGCTATAATGACTATCGATTTCTACATTGGGTGTTCCTGCTTGTTCATACCATAGCATGAATTGGGAGAAGTCTTGACCAGACACTTCAGCAAAACAGGTAATAAAATCTTCAATTGTACAAGCTTGTCCATCATGACGTTGAAAATAAAGATCAGTGCCTTTACGAAACAGAGTAGGACCTAAAATAGTTCGTATCATGCGAACAACTTCAGCACCTTTTTCATAAACAGTTGTGGTGTAAAAATTATTAATTTGGCTATATTGACGAGGACGTACAGGATGCGCAAGAGGTCCTGCGTCTTCTGCAAATTGCGTCGCTTTTAATGCTTTTACATTTTCAATTCGCTGTAGGCTGCGTACATTTTGATCTGATGAAAATTCCTGATCACGATAAACAGTGAATCCTTCTTTTAAACAGAGTTGAAACCAATCGCGACAGGTAACACGATTACCGCTCCAATTATGGAAATATTCATGTGCAATGACACGTTCAACATTTCTATAATCCTGATCGGTTGCTGTTTCAGGATCGACAAGAACATATTTATCATTAAAAACGTTAAGGCCTTTGTTTTCCATTGCTCCCATGTTAAAGTCGGACACAGCAACAATATTGAAAACATCAAGATCATATTCGCGTCCGAAACATTGTTCATCCCAACGCATGGAACGTTTAAGAGCATCCATTGCATAGGTTGCGCGTTCGGTTTTTCCTTTTTCTACATAGATACCAAGCTCGATACGTCGTCCAGATACAGTTGTAAAATGGTCTTCTAACTTATCAAGATCTCCACCTACTAAAGCAAAGAGATAAGATGGTTTGGGATAAGGATCTTCCCAAATGGCAAAATGGCGATTATTCTCTAAAGTTCCTGTTTCCACCAGATTACCATTTGAAAGCAAGATTGGGATTGTTTGGGTATCTGCTTCAATTTTCACTCTATAGGTAGAAAGAACATCTGGGCGGTCGTAAAAATAAGTAATACGACGAAAACCTTCCGATTCGCATTGTGAACAATAAACACCATTTGAAAGATAAAGCCCCATAAGTTGGCGGTTGCTTTCAGGATTCAGTTCCGTAACCAATTTCAATGTAAAAGGAGCCGTTGGTGGCGTTGTAATTTCTAAACGTGAAGGCGTCACTTTATAAGTGTTTGGGGCTAATATCTCATCATTAATAGAAACAGAAATTAAAGTAAGATCATCACCAGAAAGAACAAGAGGTGCTAATTCTTTTGTATCGTGACGGGATTCAATAGACAATATGGCTGTAACATAGGTTTTTGTCGGTGCTAATTGGAAAGAAAGTTGTGTTTTAGGGATAACGTAAGGGGTTGGTTGGTAGTCTTCCAAACGATAAATAGATGTTATTGGCTGTTTCATAGTTTTTTCCCATTTGTATTTTAAGAGTTAAAGAAGGGTGTGTTAATTTTAGAAGCAATATAGGATTAAAGAATTACAAAAGGCTGTCGAGGCGATTTTTTACTTCTAAGAAGTCTATCCATGTAAGCTTCTTTTGACTAGGGGTTCTAAGAAGGTAAGCTGGGTGGAAAGTTGGCATAACAGGTATTTTTATATTATCCTCGCTTTCATAGATATGCCATTTCCCTCTTGTTCGGATAATCCCATTTTGAGATCCAGTAAGAAACTGTGCAGCAACGCCTCCCAGTGCTATAAGAACACGAGGACGCGCTAAATAAATGTGCCGTTCAATAAAAGGGCGGCACAAGGCAACTTCTCTTGGTGTTGGTGTACGATTTCCTGGTGGACGCCAAGGAATAGTGTTGGCAATGTAAACATTATTTCTTGTTAAGCCAATTGATGCGAGGATTTTATTAAGCAACATCCCAGCTTTTCCCACAAAAGGAATTCCTTGTATATCCTCGTCTCGTCCTGGTGCTTCGCCTATAAGCATCAGGGGGCTTCCTGCTGTTCCATCTGAAAAACAGGTATTTTTTGCTGTCAATTTTAATGAACAGCCATTAAATGCAAGGAGAGCAGATTTTAATTCATCAAGTGTCTTTGCACTTTTTGCACTCTCTATAGCTGTGGATTCATTTTGTATAGTCCTAGAGTTATGCAGCTGATGATGATCTAATTTTACGGTTGGAGATGTTTTGGGAGATGCTTGTTGATTATGAGAAATGTTAACAACAGGCGTTAATTTTCTCTCTGAACAAGCAGACTGCTTAAAACGATCAATAGGAAAATCTGTCAGAACGGCATCCGCACCACTTTCTTTATAAAAGTTTAAGAGTTCTTCATAGGAAATTGAGCAAGGCGTTTGATTTAACATTTTACTTTTTCTAATGATCTAGCGATTATAGATCAAACAAAATTATCCTTCAAGTTTTATTAAATGTATTCGCTAGCCATTAATGTATAAGAACGCTGATAGGCTTCTCTCTTTTCACAAAAAAGGCAAATCGTAAAATGCGAGTGTTCGCGATTATATGCATCTTTAAATGTATAATTTGTTTAAATTGCGCTATTTTAACTTTTTAAACAGACTAAACTCACTCATAATAAAAGAATTTTTTACTGAATGCAAGTGGTGTGATAATATTTTTTATCATTATATTCTATATTCAATACTTAATGAAAGTGAATTTTGTAGTATTTTATTTATAAAATTAAGTATAAATTTTATATTATTATATTTTTTAATAACTTTTATTAAAAATATTAAATATATTAATTGAAATATATAAATATTACTTTTATATAAGAAAATACTAAGACGTTATAAACTATTTTTACAATGGGTTAAAAGCAATGTGTGGATATATGCTTTTGCTTTTTTTACAGCTGAAATGAGAGGTTCATTTAATGCTAAATGCGCTGCAATAGCGCTTGAGAGAATGCAACCTGTTCCTCGCATTGTTCCTTTTAAACGTGGAGTAGAGATATTTATGACTTCAGTTTTGTCAATGAAGCTATCAATTGCAAGAGGACCTTCTGCATGTCCCCCTTTTACTAAAATAGAGCGAGCTCCCAATGACAAAAGTTTTTTTGCTTGTTGTATTGCTTGCTTATCATGAGATGCCAATGGACTTTGGCTAAGAAGAGCGAGTTCTTCTCTATTCGGTGTTAAAAGATCAACATGAGGAAGCAGTTTATCGATCATAGTGTCGATGATTGTTTCCGTTATTAGTTTTCCTCCTGATGAAGCGACAAGTACAGGGTCCAAAATAACTGGAACATGGGGATAGTCTTTGAGTACGTTACAGATTACTGCTATAATTGCTTTTGTCCCCGTCATACCGATTTTTATTGCGCTTATTGGATTTGCTTCTAGGGCAGCACGCATTTGCGCAGCGACGAGGTCTCCACGCATTGGAATGATTTCGACAACGCGATTATCATCTTGTACGTTAACACAAGTAATTGCTAAATTTGCTTTTATTTGAAAATGCGCAGTGGTTTCTATATCACGAACAATACCAGCACCTCCTGTTGGATCAGTGCCCGCAACAATAAGAATGGAAGGTATCAACGCCATGTTTGTGTCACTTTTATCCACTGCTGTACACGTTCTTCAGGTTTTTTATGGAGGATAATATCAGTCACAACAGCAGCACTATTTGCTCCTGCTTTTAAAACACCAACTGCGCGTTCTGGTGTTAAACCACCAATACCCACCAAAGGTAAAGCACCAATCCGCTTTCTCCATTGTTTGATTTTCTCTAGTCCTTGCGGCATCCATTTCATTTTTTTTAAGATTGTCGGATAAATAGGACCAAGTGCAATATACTCAGGATTAGCAGAGAGTGCGGTATCCAATTCATATTCATCATGTGTACTAAGACCAACTTTTATACCACTTTTACGAATTGCGTGAAGATCAGCATTGCTCAGGTCTTCTTGTCCCAGATGAATAAAATTACACTTTTCATCAATTGCTATTTCCCAATGATCATTAATAATTAATTGTGCTCCCAATTTATTGCATATGTTTTTTGCACGCTTAATATGTTGACGGATTATTTGTTGATTTTCATGTTTCATACGCAATTGTACGAGCTTGATACCAAGAGGAAGCAAACGTTCAATCCAATCAGCGTTATCAACGATGAGGTAAAATGGATCCAGTTTCATGAAAATACCGCTTTTCCAATGATTGGTGTTGAAGGGACTGCTACATTGCGTGCTTCGATCATGCCAGCTTTATATCCCATACGTCCTGCTTGAACAGCTTTAGAAAATGCTTCAGCCATTAAGACAGGATCAGCTGCTTTAGCAACTGCGGTATTAAGCAGTACTGCATCATAACCTAGTTCCATCGCAATGGCGGCATGTGATGGGCGTCCAATGCCGGCATCAATAACAAGAGTAGCATCAGGAAGGTAAGCACGGATAGAACGCAATCCATCAGTATTATGAGGTCCTTTGGCAGAACCAATAGGAGCACACCAAGGCATAATAACACGGCAACCAATGTCGAAAAGTTTTTCAGCAACAATGAGATCATCCGTTGTATAGGCAAAAATTTTGAAACCTTCATTGTTTAAAATTTGAGCAGCTTCGATTAAGGAAAAAATATTTGGCTGTAAGGTGTCTGAATTACCGATAATTTCGAGTTTAATCCAAGCTGTTTTAAAAAGATCTCTTGCTAATTGCGCTGTGGTTACGGCTTCTTTAACAGTATAACAACCAGCAGTATTAGGAAGCACTGTTACCCCAAGATCTTGAAGAAATTGCCAAAATTGTCCGCCTTGTTTTCCTCCTGCAGTTTCACGGCGCAAGGAAACAGTTACAATTTCCGTATTCGATTTATGAATAGCATCACGAAGGATTGCTGGTGAAGGATATTGCGCTGTACCTAATAGAAGACGGGAAGAGAATTGTCGTCCATAAAGATTCAGCATAATTTTAGCCTCCTTGCATTGGGCTTAAAATTTCAATTTTATCTCCTTCATGCAAGACAAATTGGCTTCGTGCATCTATAGGAACAACTTCAGCGTTAACAGCAGTTGCAAGCCAATTCCCTTCATACCCCAATTCTTCAAGCAAGAGACCGAGAGTCATAACTTCTGTTTGGACTGTTTCACCATTAACAAATATTTGCATGCTTTATTCCAATGCCAATTTCATTGCTCGTTTTGCCATTTCTGGAGACAACAGAAAACCATGTCTATAAAATCCATTAATAGAAATAAAGTTACCATCTTTATGCACAGAAGGGAAGTTATTAGGATAACATGGACGAACACCAACGCCAGATTCAATAATTTCTGCTTCAGCAAAAGCAGGATGTAAAGTATAAGCCGCGTTGAGCAGTTCCATCATTGATCTTACAGAGATTGCACCATCAAAGTCACTTTCAATCATCGTTGCACCAATCATAAAAATATTATCTTGTCGAGGTACAATGTAAAGAGGAAACCGTGGGTGAAGAAGACGAATTGGACGCGAAATTTTAATATCGGTGCAGCGCACGAGAAGCATTTCACCGCGTACGCCCCGTATATTTTTATCTTTTCCTAAACGTGCTATTCCTGTCGCATCAATAACAATATCAAAATTTTTTTCAGCCTTCTCTACATCAACAAAACAGGCTCCATTGTTGAGAAGCTTTTCTTTTAAAGCCATAAGTGCTTTGCGAGGGTCAATATGGGCTTCATTTTCATAAAAGAGTGCACAGTTAAAACGTTCAGCAAGATCTGGTTCAAGATGAGCTATTTCTGTATTATCTATGGTTTTGTGATTATGCGTACGCACAGAAAATCGTTCAAGCTCTCCTCTATCTCGTGTAGGTGCAACCACTAAAGTGCCTTTTTGTATGACAAGGTTGGGGAGCGTTTTACGCCACCATTGTATAGCTTGTACACCAAGATCTTCAACAATTTGTTCTGCACTTTCCCTTTCACAGTAAGGTGCGAGCATTCCTCCTGCATACCAACTAGCACTTCCTATAGGTGAATGAGAGGGGGCTGATACAGTAACAGAAGCACCTTTTTGCTTTAACATAAAGGCAGCTGTTAAGCCGCCTACACCTGCACCTTTGATAAGAATGTTCTTCAACTATTTACTTTCTTTTTTTGAGGAGGAACAATTTCCATATAAAGGTCACCATTTTTCTGATATTTTTCGGCCATGGCGATCATACCTTCCCCTTTTGTTTTTCTTATTGCGGCTGCCTCACGAATATCATGGGAAATACGCATAGAACAGAACTTTGGTCCACACATGGAACAAAAATGCACCAATTTATGGGCTTCTTTAGGCATTGTCTCATCATGAAAGGCACAGGCTGTTTCTGGATCAAGAGAAAGGTTAAATTGATCATGCCATCTAAAATCAAATCGTGCACGCGAAAGAGCATTATCGCGCAATTGTGCTCTAGGCAAACCTTTGGCAAGGTCTGCGGCATGAGCAGCAATTTTATAAGTAATCACACCAGTTTTTACGTCATTCCTATCGGGCAGTCCTAGGTGTTCTTTAGGTGTTACATAACACAACATAGCAGTTCCAAACCATCCAATCATAGCGGCACCAATTGCTGATGTAATATGGTCATAACCAGGAGCAATGTCTGTTGTAAGAGGTCCCAAAGTATAAAAAGGCGCCTCATGACAAAGATCTAATTGTTGCTCCATATTTTCTTTAATTTTGTGCATTGGGACATGCCCAGGGCCTTCAATCATAACCTGTACATCTTTTTTCCAAGCAATTTTTGTCAATTCTCCCAAGGTTTTAAGCTCTGCAAATTGGGCTTCATCATTGGCATCGGCAATAGAGCCAGGACGCAATCCATCCCCCAATGAAAGAGAGATGTCATACGTTTTTGCAATATCACAAATTTCATCAAAATGTTCATAAAGAAAACTTTCTTTATGATGATGCAAACACCATTTTGCCATAATAGAACCACCTCGTGAAACAATACCTGTTACCCGATCAACGGTCAAAGGGATAAAAGGTAGTCTTAATCCCGCATGAATGGTAAAATAATCAACCCCTTGCTCTGCTTGCTCAATAAGGGTATCACGGAAAATGTCCCATGTTAAGTTTTCGGCAATACCCTGTACTTTTTCGAGTGCTTGATACAGAGGAACAGTCCCGATGGGAACAGGGGCATTTCGAATAATCCACTCACGAATATTGTGAATGTTTCGACCTGTTGAGAGATCCATAACTGTATCTGCTCCCCAGCGAATGGCCCAAACCATTTTATCAACTTCTTCTTCCATAGATGAAGTCACTGCTGAATTGCCAATATTGGCATTAATTTTAACACGAAAATTACGTCCAATAATCATGGGTTCGCATTCTGGATGATTAATGTTTTGTGGGATAATGGCGCGTCCACAAGCAATTTCATTGCGAACAAATTCCGCAGTATAAATTTCTGGTATTGATCCAGCAAATGTTTCATTTGATGGTACATTCTGCCGTTCTTCTACTGCTAATCCTTCATTTTCTCGTATAGCCACATATTCCATTTCTTCGGTAATAATGCCTGCGCGTGCGTAAGCCATTTGTGTAATTGCTTTGCCATTTTTTGCTCGTAAAATAGAACGTTTTTGCTTAAAGGCTGGTGTAAGGTTTTTATCAGAAGTCAATCCATTATCTTCAGGTTTAACTAATCGTGCAGGATAAGTTTCAGTATCATCCCGCTTAGAGAGCCAAGGCAAGCTAATTGCTGGCAGGCCTTTTGTAATATCAATGATCATATCTTTATCTGTGTAGGGGCCAGAAGTATCGTAGACGTTTAAAGGTTTTTCACCACTGCCATCAGCCAGTGAAATTTCACGCAATGGTACGCGCACATCAGAAAAGAGAAGGCTCTGTTGATAAATTTTGCGTGAAGCGGGAAAGGGGCTACAACTGATTGATGGAGTATTTTTCTGCACAAACTTTTTCCTTATAGACACAGAGTTCAAAAATAGGTTGCGATGTTAATGGAGTTATGATGTTAATGGAGATGTATTCAAATTATCAATTACGAGCATTCAGAAGAATAGGGATAGTATTGCTTTATAGCAAAGAAAACCCAATACATCTCAAGAAAAATTATTTTGAAAAACTAAAACAATATCTATTCTAATATTTGCATGCCTCCTCCCACTTGAAGTATTTTTGTTAATACGAATATGGTTGGCTTAAATATCTATATTGTCAATCATAAAAATATATTTTAAACAATTTTGGTTTGTTTTTAAGAGTGAAAATAGATATTATGAAGTGATAAACTATGATATTGAAGCTTTTATAAACCAGAATAAAGTTAAAAACGGACTATCAGGGAAAAGTAGATAGTTTATGGCTCTGATTGAGATTTTTTTCATATTAAAATAATAACTCAGAATACCATAAGATCCTCTCATCATATATCTTTTCATATAAAAACATTTCCTTGCACGTCATAAATGGGAGCGTATGGGGCAAAGCACTTGAAGAAAGGAAGCCAAATGTCATTTAATGAACATTCTAAGATGTGAGGCTGTCAAAACGTGGGGGACAACAAAATGTATGATGGATTCCACTTGTATCTTCAAAATCTTAAAGCTGATGATCTATAATGGCTTGCTATTGTATCATGGACGTGCGCTGTCGTAAAATGAAAGGAGTATATTTTGAGCAATATTTCTTAAAAAGTGCGTAATATGCAATATCATTATATTTTGTTTGGGGCATTCTATTCTTCATGAGGGGGATGTTCCCATTAAGAATGCGATAAACAAAAGCGTGAAACAATACCTAATCTTTATTATTAAAAATAATATTGTCTTGAATTAAGAAGAACACCAATAATTGCAAGATGTTGTTTAGAATGATTTATTGTTCTTGCAAAAAAAATATACATATAATAATATATAGAGGTAGATGTGTTAACTGTGGGAGGGGAAAAGTTGGTTATGGGGCGTTTAAAAAACAAGGATATTGTTCATAAAAATTGGGGGAGAGGCTAGGTTATGCTTTTTAATTTTTTCCGGATCGGATACAACCTTCAAATTTTGTGAAGGTGTGTGATATTGAATATTTCAAAGTATTTTATTTCCAGTTTAATGAAAGTGTGGAGCAAATGTCCATATTGAATATATTCTCTGTGATACATTTAGATTGAACAAAAGCTTATTCAAAAAAAACATTGGTGCTAATCTTGTGACACAATTTCAGAAATAAATTGAATAAAATAGAACAAAGTATGTGCGTGGGAATAAAAACATAATGAAGCATATAAAAAATTTGAAGCTAATTTTTAAAATTTTAATACAAATGATAGCTAAAAGATAGAATTTCTTTGTTTAAAATATATGGTATAAAATATCGACGAGATAGATTTAAGCTATTGAAAAAAAAGATAATGTTTAAGTCAGAAACTTTCTATGTGGATGATAAGTTATTACATTCAGTAATGGTTATATGAAATCCATAATAAGGAAAAATTTGAATAGTATTTATAAATTTTGCAACAAGATGCAAGATTTAAAAAATAATTATATAACAACAGCAAAGCAACAAAACAAGATATTAAGTAACATAAGATGAGTTAGTTAGATTATACATTAGAAGAGAAAGCATTAATACTAATGTTATGAAAAGCGTCTGGTGAATTTAGGTTATAAAATTGGAAGGAGTGAAGAGAGATAAAATACGTAAATAAGGATGGTGCAGTGGTTATGATGTACCAATCAACAGCGGCAGCACATTTTAGTGCACAGAACGAGAAGTTGTTAGAAAAACTATGAAAATAATGGGGGATTTAAAATGTCTAATATTTACGATTGGTCTCTAAAGGCTGATGAAAATGCTTATTCAGATAGTATCATTAATTGGGCAGAAGGACAGCCGCCTAGTTCTGTTAATGATAGTGCACGGGCGATGATGCAGCGCGTGCGCGAATATCTTGCAGATAATGGTGGATCTATTAATTCAAGCTTTATAGTAAATTTGGAAGATAAAACAACATTAATTACCTTAAAGACAGTTTCGCCTATAAAGAAATACAACAATGATATCGTCATACGTTTTAAAGCTTGTGGTGTAAATATTGGCGTGACAACAATAACTGTTAATAATATAGGAGAAAAGCTTATCTATAAAGCCACTGATACGGGGGTTATACCATTAGAAGGTGGAGAATTTCAAACAGATGGCATTTATGAAATGGTATACAATAATGGTGTTTTAATAAAAGAGCATGAGGGTTGGTATTTATTAAACCCTACACCACCTAAGATAGAAAGTTTCCCCTCTGGATTCATTGCAACATTTGCTATGCAAAATGTGCCAAATGGTTGGCTTTTATGTGATGGTAAGGCCTATAAGCGTGAAGATTATCCGCAGTTATTCGAGGCAATAGGTGATAAATGGGGAAAAGACAGCAATAAAACTTTTAAAGTTCCTGATTTTAGAGGTATGTTTTTACGCGGCTTTGATAATGGTCGGGGTTTAGATGGTGGTAGAAAGTTTGCAGATGAACAACAAGATAGCATAAAATCACATACGCATATTGGGAGTATTGAAAACGCAGGCGAGCATGCGCATAATTTTGAGTATCAAGGGGTAGGATGGCCCGTTGGTGATATTGGGAGACTCCCGAATCATTATACTTATAATGCGACCCTGAAAGGGAGAACAGCTTCTGCTGGTGCACATACACACAAGGTAACTCTTTCCCATACGGGTGAGGCAGAAACGCGCCCTGTTAATACAACCGTTGTCTATGCTATAAAATCATGAGTATGTTTAAGTAATAATAATCTATACACCTTGATAATTTTGTTAACGCGGAGCAATTCCGCGTTATTTTCTATGCATATGAAAAGGAAATCTATATTGTTAATAGGATACTTGAGAGAGTGAAAAAACAATTTTAAAATGATTGAAAGAAAGAGTTAAGGATATAATTTATTATAAAAAAAAGAAAATCATAACTTTTTTATAATTGTACGATAACATAGGGAAAATGTGTAAAAATCATTTAAACTGTGCCGTGAAGAGATCTGGAGATATATTTTTTCATAAGGTGTTTTGATAGGGGAAGGTAGTAAAATTATTCAACCTGAGGCATAAAAAAGTACAATATTTTTAGCGTTTTTTGTGCAAAAATAGCATAACCCTGTATGAGTTAATTCATCTTATAAAGATATTTTTCACCTTGTTGTCGATTTCATTTCTTTGCATTGCCATGGTAGGAGGCTTTATCTGTAAATGATAGTGTACCCCTTTGAGTGGAATCATCGTTATGCTTGTGAAGCAGCAGAGCAACGCTATTTCTATACTCTCTCCTCATCCCTATATTCCGTATTGTTTTTGCATTAGGGGGCTTACAAGAAGCGTTATTGAGTTTATTTTAAAGTTTTTATTCAATAGGTTAATTCTTTATGATATGCCAATAAACAATTTTTTAATAGAGAGAGAAAAGTAAAAATATCATTGTAAATCAATATTTATTTATAAAAAAAGCTAAAGTATATGTGTTATAAAGAAAACATTACCATTAAAGCTACAAATAAATCTTTTATGGAGGGGAGAAAGGTACTTGATTTCTATATAGTCCTTAGAAGATATAAATAATACACCCGTTATTATAACAAAGGCATTTGTATGTATTTCTTGAATCATTTTTATAAAGATAAAAGTGATAGAAAGAGTGAGAAAACGCATATTTATGTTGTATAAATTCGTATTATCTAAAAATTTGATAACAAAACAAAACTTCACATGTTTTTAGTTACGTAAAATCTTGAAAGATTTTAAACTGGTATTTTTTTCAAAAAATATCTTTAGGGTAATTGGTCTTCTTTTTTTATGATAGATGACAAAAAGGAATTCATATAAAAATAAAAAAGATTCTTGAATATTTGCGTGTTTTATTTTGCTATGGACTTTAGTTTTTAGATTGAAGCCGATAGCTTAGAGATCTAATTTCATAGGAGGATGTCGTTTGAGGGAGTATAAAAGGGATATCTTCTTTAGGTAATTCAGAAACGTTTAAAGAACAATGATAAACATTGCGGAGATTTTGTGTTGTCAAAACATTAGTTGCATTTCCTTCGCAATAAATCTTACCTTCCTTGAGCAAGATCATGTTATCTGCATAATGTGCCGCGAGATTGAGGTCATGAAGAACAGCAAGAACACCGCCACCAGAATGAGCAAATTGTTTAGCAATATCCATAACGATGATTTGATGTTGAATATCGAGGCTAGCAATAGGTTCATCTAATATCATCCAGCGAGGAATCCCATTATGAACAGGTTTCCAGACTTGGCAAAGTACACGGGCAAGTTGCACTCTAGCTTGTTCTCCGCCTGATAATTGGTGATAATACAGGTTGCCATAATCAGAAAGGTCAACGCACTCTAAAGCTTTCTGGATAAGATTTTGCAATTCGGCTTTGGCAATGCTAAATTGGTTTACAGAAAGGCCAAGCCCTACAACTTCATGGACTAAGAATGGAAATACGAGCGTTGTTGATTGTGGTAGTACAGCGCGCATTTTTGCCATTACATGAGTTTTTGTTTGGCATACATTATAACCATTTAAGGTTATTTTTCCACTGTAAGGAATTTCACCACTCAGAGCTTTGATAAAAGTACTTTTTCCTGATCCATTAGGACCAATAATAATGGTAAAAGCACCACTTTTAGCTTGAAGATTAATGTGTTTAAGAATCTGCTTCTTTCCGCGCTGAACACAAATATTTGTCGCTTCAATCATGAAAAGTCTGTTCCTCGTTTGCATATAAGGATCCATAGAAAGAAAGGTGCACCAAAAAGTGCTGTTACAATCCCAATCGGCAATTCTGCGGGGGCAACAATTAAGCGTGCAAACATATCAGCAAAAATAAGTAATGCTGCTCCCAAGAGAGCAGAGCAAGGAATGAGATAGCGATGATCAGGACCAATGAGCTGACGTAAAATATGAGGAACAATAATACCAATAAAACCAATACCACCACTGACAGCAACAGCACTGCCGCACATAAGAGCAACAAGAGGAATAGCAATATTTTTGACGCGTTGAATATGGAAACCAATATGGCCAGCAACAGCTTCTCCAAGAGCAAGGGCATTAAGTGCTCGTGATAAAAAGGGAGAGAAAAGAAGACCAATAACGATAAAAGGGAGAACGAGCCATACTTTCAACCATGTAGCGCCCGCAAGAGAGCCCAGACTCCAAAAAGTGATATCACGCAGTTGTTGGTCATTTGCGACAAAAATCAATGTTCCGACAACAGCACTGCTTAATGCACCAAGAGCAATGCCAGCAAGCAGCATGGTTGCAATAGAGGTAAAGCTGTTATGCGTTGCTATTATGTAGAGAATAATCGTTGATAAAAGTCCACCAAAAAAAGCACCTATGATAACTTTATAAGGCTCTAGAAAAGGTGCAAAAGAAACAGGAAAAGCAATGCCGACAACAATTGCTAAGACTGCTCCAAGTCCAGCACCTGCTGATACACCTACAATTCCGGGATCTGCAAGAGGATTACGAAAAAGCCCTTGCATAAGAACACCGGAGACAGCTAAAGCTGCTCCAATCAATAATCCCAAGATAACACGGGGAAGCCTTATGTCGATGAGCACGAGGTAATCACGCGTTTTACTACTTACCGAAAAATCTTGTGTAAGCATCACATGGAGGAGATCAACGAAAGAAACCTTTGCTGCACCATTCAAGAGCCCACCAAAAATACTGAAAATAAGGAATATTATTAAGCTTAATAATAAAATCTTCCCCTGTTTTGAACGGTTTATTTTTTTACCTTCTTTTTCTTTAGGTAAATGCATCCTGGATGTACCGTCTACCATTTTTATCAGCTCTTACCGTTTTGATGTGCACCATAAAGTATCTCAATAAGTTCTCTTGATGCGTCTGCAGTACGTGGACCAAATCCCAAAAAATACATAGCATCCATCTGTTTTATGGCATGATTTTTCGCTGCAGTTGTTGCTTGAACTGCCGGTATGGCTAAAATCTTATCAATGCTGGTTGATCTTGCACCATGTTTTACAAGCAAAATAACATCAGGATCTGATTTCAATAATGCTTCGCCGTTGAGAAGTTTATATCCTTTATAATCGGTGATAGCATTGATAGCGCCTGAAAGTTTGATCATACTATCAGCTGCAGTACCTGTTCCAGATGCCATGACGCGTCCATTTTGCACAGAGAAAACAAAAAGAACACGCTTTGGTGTTGTTACTTTCGCCAAAAGCGCATCGTTGTCTAAAAAATTACGCTTCAATTTCTCAATTAACGCCGCGGCTTGCACTTCCCGATGAATGGCTTGACCAACGAGGCGAATCTTTTCTATCACATTTTCACGGGAGTAGTCTTCTGGTATGATCACCAGAGGTATCGATGTTTTTTTGAGAATATCAATTGTTGAAGCGGGACCACTTCCTTCAACAAGCAATATACCCTCTGGAGCAAGTGATAAAACCCCCTCAGGTGAAAGAGCACGCATATATCCAAGCACAGGAAGCTTGAGCGCTTCTTGTGGGTAGACGCTTGTACTATCACGGGCGACAAGTTGATCTTGGGCTCCCAATGCATAGACAATTTCTGTAAGTGCTCCGCCGATAGAAACAATTCGAGCATTTTCAGGAAAACGCGTTGCAGGTTCAGCAATTACTTGTTTAGAAAAACAAGTAAGAGAGAGCAGTAAACACATAAGAAAAAGGTTTGATAACCTATGTAAAAGAGATATGAACATGTCTAACCTTATCTTAGTTACTGCTGTTTTCTTGGCATGATGGCAAACTATTCAATAAAGAACGCCAATCTTCACGTTCTTTTTGACCCTCCTTGCGTACGCCAAAGAATTGAATAACCATCTCATCATCTTTATCGAAAACTTCAAGTGAACTGACATAACCATCACGGGTAGGTTTGCGAACATGCCATACTCTAGCAATTCCGGACGTGAGTAAATGAAGGTCAAATCTTGGATCAAGAACATTAAGCCAAGGTCCCATTTGCTTAATATTTTTTACAGTCCCACTAAAAATTTGAATACACCCTTTATTCCCAACAAAACACATGATTGGCAGTTCTTGTTGTGCGACTTGGTTAAGCATTATTTCAACAGCATTTACCTGTAATTCATCGGCAAATTCATTACCAACATATTTTACAGCATGATGTCGATTAATTTTAAATTCGGAAATAATTTTGTGAAGTTGGTGTACATCTGTCATTTTCCGCCAACGATCCCGAAAACTCTCAATATCCAATTCTGTTATGTCACATTGGGCTGGGAGAAAAACGGGAAGAATGTTAAGAACAGGAGACTGATCTTCAAGAAGGAGCTTTTCAACAAGTTTATTCCACTCTTCCATATTTGTCATATCTTTAGAATAGACCTTTAAAATAGCAACGCCATGTTGATCAAAGAATTGCAGACTTTTTGTAGGTTTTCCAAGAATAACGACATCATATTCAAAACCGAACTTCCATTGTTTTGTAAAAATACGCAAATCAATTTCACCAAGTGTGATAGGAATATGTTCGTTTTGAACAATTTTTTCAAAACGTCCCGTTATTTCGTGAACAGCATATTCATTGCGAGTTAAGACCATGACGGTTCCAAGTCGAGGTGCATTTTCTAAGAGAGTAGCAACATCAGTTTGTAGCCTTTTTGCTTTTCCAATGGTACAATAAGCCGCAATAAGCTCTGCTTCAGATATACCAATCGAAACCGCAAAATCGCGGTTTCGCATTTCTTTTTTTTCTTCACGCAAACGAAGAATCATTTCAGCTGTATGTGCCATGAATTTACCTTATGTTACTTAACTCAAAAACTAACTTTCAAATTTTACAATTCCAAGGCAATAAATTAAATTCTTTTAAGAGTTCAATCTATCACAAAATAACACTCTATCGCCAACAGCTGAGCAATCAAAAAACGATAAAACAGAAAGAATTAAAACTTTTCTACCAAATCTTTGTAATTTAAAAGATGTTGAAAATAGAAACACAATAATTAATCCTTTTATCAATACGATTTTATTGACCGAATAATTAACAGAAGTGACTAAAACTTTTGTACAAACGACACCTTAAAGTTACGACCAGGCTGGCTATAATAATCTTTTGGTGTTGAACTTTTACCTGAAGGAAGTTCAGATACATTCCAATATTTTGTATTGAAAAGATTATAAACACCGGCTCTTAGAATAGGTCCCGTTTCACCGAATGGTTTCCACCACCCTGTCATATCAACGACATGATATCCTGGAATTTTTTGGTAATCAGATTCTCCGGCTACTTTGTCACGTTTAGCTGCCAAAGTAAGGATAATATCGCTTCCCCAAACCTCTTTTGCATATCCTAATCCGATAACTGCTTTCAAAGGAGGAATTGAGTTAAGATACTCCTTTTTATCAAGATCTTTTCCTTGTGAATAAGCAAGAGCAACATTGCTATGAAAACCATTTTTAAGAACTAAATGGGCTTTTGTTTCAACACCAAAAATTTGCACGTGAAAACGATTCATGTAATGCCGACGCGCAAATCTAAATTCCTCTGATGGCCCTCTATCCTCAGTATCTATGAAATTCTTATATTGATTGAAAAAGGCATTGAAGGAACCACCGAAATTTACATTTCCATACCGTAGACCAACATCATACCCATTGCTTGTTTCTGGTTGAAGATCAGGATTCCCTTTCACATAATAAGCAGAAGGTTTGATATAAGAGACGTAAAGTTCTGAAATACGTGGTGCACGAAAAGCCTGTGCCCACTGAGCATAGAGCGTTACTTGATTACGAACATCCCACTCCACGCGTAATTTAGGAGAAAAGCGTGAACCACTTCTTTCTGGAGGGAATTTATCAGAAATCAATGCTTTCTCATAAGAAGGTGTTTTCTGAGGAACATATTTGTACCAATCATACCGGATTCCCGGTATTACACGAAAACGATCATCAACCAACCCAATTTCATCTTCAAAAACAAAACCTAAATTGTAACCATTTGTGTCTGGTGAATCTGATCGATTAGCAGGAACAAAAAGACATCCCCGAGCGTATTCTTTTATATGACAGTTGTCTTTACCTAACAAATAGTGATGAAATTTAGATGACGAAACATTCATTACAAACTTTAACGTATGGTTTATAGTGCCAAAATCCACTTTTTTAAGGGCATCAGCATTGAAACCATAATTGATATTACGCAAGAAATTATCTCTCAAATAATCCCCTTTGGGTGCTGAAACACGAACGCCTGTCATAACGTAACGACTTGATTGCCTTTGCCAATAAAGCTGCCCATTAAACACATCAAGAACTGCATCACCATTACCATTATAATTATAAGAAAGAGAAAAGCGCTCACGAAGTTTATTATCCTGCTCATAAACGGAACCTGGAGCGTATCTTTTAGACGAATTTAATTCATGTGTGTTACTATTATGACCAAAACGCTCTGCGGTAAAACCAAGGCGGTGATTATCACTCAAATATTGATGAATTTTAAAAAGCAAGTTATTTTTATCAAAGTGAGAAGGGTTTTTACGCGTGCGTTCCTCATACCCTTCTACTGTTCCCATATTTTTGCGCTCATGACCTTCTACATAAGATCCTTGAAAAAGTAAAAATGTCCGGTAATTACGCACAGCAAAAGCTTGATCGATGCGCCAGCTGTTATCAACAGAATTATAACCACCTTTTATAAGGCTTCCCCAATTCTTTTCTTCCACGATCAGGTCTTCAGGATCAAGGGTACGCAACGCAATGATTCCCCCTAAGGCGCCAGAACCATAAAGACTAGAATCTGATCCTTGAATAGTATCAAACGTAGAAAGAGCATTGAAATCAAAAGTTGTGTTTCCACCTCCACCACGGAATATATCATTAAACCATGGAAGAGAAATACCATCCATTGTCGTAAGAACACGGTTTGCATCTAAACCCCGAATAACGAAACTGTTATTTTCTGAGTTATAGGATACGGAAGGATTAAGACGACTCACATCATAAACATCAGTTATTTGTCTTTCATCAATATTCTTGTTGGTCTTACGATCAGTCAGAATGGTTATTGAATTTGAAGCATCTTCTATTTTTTTTCCTTTAATAAGGATTGGTTTGAGTTCAGTGACAGCACTTCCATCTTTATTTTGTGCAAAAACAAATGAAGGTATACAAACCGATAATGCACTTAAAATTACACAGCTTTTATAGATATTTTTTCGTCTTATTTGCATAACACATCATAACCCTTTTAAACATCCCCTCTCTGTTTTGAAATTTTTTTAATACAAAAAGGCTGGACTCACTGATTAAAACTTGCCAGCCAAGCAGGAATGATTTTGACAACGGCACAAAATCATTAGAAGACCATATTAAACATGACAAAATCAGTCAAGAAAAAAGTTGCAATTTCAAAATAGCCTGTTTTAATGAGATTGAACACCAATATTAAGCTTAAAATAGTGGCAGAATAAACGATGAATTTTGCAAATACGAAACAATTATTAACTCTTTGGATTGGTGCATTTATTGGGGCTTTCTTTTTGCATGTATTATTAGCAGCACAGTTTTATTTTCAAAGTACTGGTATAAGTAATGGCTTGCTCTCATCGGAGATTATGCTGACTTTTGTGCAAGAAACTGTATATCCGGATGTTGATACAGATTTGCCAGATATTCATAGAGAGTCGGATATTAATACAGAGCAAGAAGTATTACAGTCTGATCTCCTAGAGCAGGAGTCAGAAGGATTGGAATCCGTGGATGAAGTTCAATCGGAAGAACCTCAGCATATAGTAGAACAAGATGACTTAAAGCCTTTGGAAGAACCCCTACCTCAAAAAGTGGAGCATAAAGCGTTTATCAAAAAAACAATACCGATGCCAAAGGCTGTAGTAAAGCGCTCCAATGCAAAGGCGGTACGTTCTTCTTCCATCAACAAGGGCGGCGGTACAGCAGGGCTTGAAGATATGTTGTTAATGGAGTGGTTAGCAAAGGTACAGTCACAATTAGAAAGGCAAAAAAATTATATTGTGGGACAGCGCACCAATCGTACAAAAGGAACGGTGAAGTTAGAATTTATGGTGCATGAGCAGGGGAGTATTTTTTCTAGTCGTGTCATTGTTTCTGCTGGAGATCCAGAACTTGATCGATTAGCGATGGCAGCCCTTCGACGCGTTGGTTCTTTTCCACCACCACCACCATCAAAAGTGAATAAAACAATTAGAGTATCCCTAATATTTAGCTGATTTTTTATACGGGGCGATTTTCTTATAATATATTGATTTATAATGATTGTTTATAATTTTGATGAAAGTTCAAATATAATTTATTCGAATTTTTTTGATGTTGAATCAATCAAAACCATCCGCTTACTTATGATACAAGTTGAGGAGGAGCATGGATAAAAAACTTCTAAAAAGCAGTGAATATACTTCTTATGAGTGCTCTAAATGAAAGGGCTTTTGCAACATTGGGAGTTAAGGGATGATAGAGCTATAGGTTTTATTAATTAAAGGTTAATCGTGTCTAATCGATTTTTATACCATTCGTGAGAGGATTTTCGTAAGTACTTTTCAGATACACCGTTGTGAAATGGACTTAGAAACATTAAAATAAAACAATAATATAAATAAGAAAAACATACTATTTGGGGATGCTCTGTTTTGTGTAAAGGATGTGAGCTTATATGTAAAAATGAGAAAAAAGCAAAGATTCATCTTTATTATTAAAAGATATTGACATATTTAAAAGTCGTAAAACCGAATGAAAAGGGAAGGGGCAGAAGAGAATTGTTTGTCTTTAAGGCTTTCTAACTCAATGCGTCTCTCTTTCTGTTATCAGAGATAATCTAAACGATATACACAATAATGCGCCCCTATTGGGTATAGAAATATTGTAAGCAGAAAAAATAGTCTTAAAATAAGCTGTTTCACAAGATTTGAATATTGACTAATAAGCAACAGTAAAAGGATGAGCTATTTGTTTCACTCTTCTCTTATATTTGTAATCTCTATGATATTGTCATCTATGTTGAGAAGAAATGAATTATTTGTACTACCTGTTGATTTATAATGATAATTCATCATTTCGAATTTATTAATACTGAATCAATTAAAATTACTTTCTTATACGTCCTAAGAAAGTGGGTATGGTACTATTTAAAAAGGAATAAAAACACTTCTTATCAACGCTTTCAAATGCTATTTGGGAAGTTAAGGCATATTATTTCCGTCGACCAGAAAGCAAGTCGGTTTTTATATCTATTTTCCCAGTGAGTCTTGCTTTGTAGACACCATAATTTTCCATGACACGCATCACGTAATTACGTGTTTCTGTATAAGGAATACGTTCAATCCAATCAATGACGTTATCGAGAGATTGACCTCGAGGATCGCCATAACGTTTTATCCATTCATTGACTCGACGGGGACCCGCATTATAGCCAATAAGAGTTAGTATATAGGATCCATTAAAACGTTCCAATTGTTCATTGAGAAAATGGGTGCCTAATGTCACATTATAACGCGCATCACTGCTAAATCTTTTAGGAGACCATGCGATTGAGTATTTTTTTGCTAGTGCTTCTGCAGTTGTAGGAAGCAATTGGAGTATCCCTTGTGCACCTGCTTGTGATATGGCTGTTGGATTAAATTCGCTTTCTTTGTGTGCAATGGCATAGATAAGCGATTTTTCTTCTACAGAAATATGAGCAGAGTCTGGTATAGCTCCCAGAGGATGAGAGAGTGCTCCGACATTTTTTCCTAGGAAAGCAGCCATTTTTCCGATTCTGAGGCTGGTATAATAGTCACCATTTTTTTCTGCCATAACAGCCAGAAGAGCTAATTCACCGGGGCTTTCTATTTTTTTTCCGAGTTCTCTATAAAAAACTTTAGCAAACTCAGCATATCCAGCTTCTTCAAGACGTTGAATTGCTTTGATCGCTTTTCGTGCACTAAAATGTTGTCGCTCAGCGATTGTTGGTTTAGGAAAAGAGATATTAAATTTTTTTTGGTTGAGTCGCGCAGCGGCTAATTGACCATAATACGTTGCGCCAAAATGAGCGGCGCGATGAAAGTATTGCTGGGCATTTTGATGTTCTTTTAGCGCTTCTGCTGTTCGTCCCATCCAGTAATATCCACGTGATGCATAAAAAGGTAAAGAAGAGAGTTGAGGAATACGTGAAAAATGCTGCATTGCCAACTTAGGGTTATGAAGAAACCGTAGTGCATACCATCCTGCGTGAAATTCAGCATCGACGGCTAATGCAGATGTCATACCAGTGTGCCTTGCAACGAGTTGATAAGCTATTTGGGGTTTGTTTAAATCAAGCATTTCACGAGAAAGGGCGCGTTGCTCTTTCCACAATGATTGAGGGTTCATAAGATGGAATGCATCTTGTGATGTTTTCATCATGAGTGTTGCGGCTGCATCATATTGTTCTGTTCGCCGCAGATGGCGCATTCGAGCAAACTGGAAGAGAGGATCTTTTTTCCATGATCTCTCTACAGCTTTTAATTTTTGTGTAGCTCTAGGATCATTTTTTTCAACGGCTACAAAAGCATCAAAAAGAGATTGAGCATGGGCTAATTTTGCAACGCGTGCCGCTGAATCAAAACGATGTGCATACAACATAAACTGCATGCGTTTTAAATGATCAATAGGTTTTAAGGCAGCACTTGCATTTTTAAGAACAAATACTTCTTCTTGTGCATTAAGCCGTGTTTTATGCCACCATGGTGCAATAATGTGTTGAGCACGGGTGATTTGTCCCGTTGCAATGAGTGCTTTAGCAAAGAGAGCCATGCCTTGTGCTGTAAGGGGGGGATGATGAGAAAATTTTTGGATAATGGCGTGTGTGATATTGGTTTCGTTAAGAAAAGAACGTTCAGCATTGCGTTGCATCGTTTCTATACCAGGCCATCCTTTTAGCATGTTAATTGCATTAGATATTTCAGAGCTTGGTATATTATTTTGCTTTGATAGTCCTAGCGCCCATGTCAAAATATAACGATCAAGGCTATGTTTTTCCATTGAATTACGAAGATTTATTGTTTTTGCAATATTGTTGTTTGCTAGTGCATCTAATCCAGCTTTTAGTTGTTTGAGTGTCGCAGTATTGTGCGATGTCGTGTGTCTCTGTTGAAGAGGTTCTTGAGCTTCTTGTTTTATGGCAATGGGGGTAGGACGTGTCGAAGGGATTGGTACTTTCCCATGTAAAAGCGGTGTTTGTGCAAGTGCACTTGAAAATAAAATTCTTATTGCCAGTATAAGTGCAGTAAAGGTTGATACGAAAAGAGAGGTGGAAAATACACGCATAGAGAAAAGACCTTGAGACCTTGCTTTTTGTAAAAACTTAAGGATTTATAGAACACAAGCATGAAAAACGCGTTAATATAGACGGCTTATTTTAAAGAAATGTTCAACATTTAAGGAGGGACATTTTCATCTTATGGGGGCTTTTTTTGAAATTCATCTTGCTTCAATGATAGAGCAAGATTATGCTCTATTTAAAATTTATAAAAGGCGATTATAAAAAAAATAAAAGCAAACATTATAGGGAGTTTATCATGCTCAAGGGAGCTATAACTGCGCTTATCACACCGTTTGATAACAAGGGCGCGATTGATGAGAAGGCGTTTTGTGATTTTGTTGAATGGCAGATCACACAAGGGATTAACGGTGTAAGCCCTGTTGGGACAACAGGTGAATCAGCAACGTTAAGTCATGAAGAACATAAGCGGATTATAGAATTGTGTGTTGAGCAGGTTGCAAAGCGTGTTCCTGTTGTTGCTGGAGCGGGATCAAATAGCACAAGTGAGGCCGTAGAGCTTGCACAATACGCGCAAAAAGCTGGTGCAGATGCAGTTTTGGTTGTCACTCCCTATTATAATAGACCAAATCAATCTGGTTTATACAAGCACTTTTCTTCCATTGCCAAAGCTGTTTCTATTCCAATTATAATTTATAATATTCCTGGTCGTTCTATTATCGATATGGCTGTAGAAACGATGAAAGACCTTTATCAAGATTTTAACAATATCATTGGTGTTAAGGATGCAACGAGCAGAATTGAGCGCGTTAGTGAACAAGGTGAAAAGTGTGGAAAAGATTTTGTGCAGCTTTCCGGTGATGATTGTACGGCGTTAGGTTTTAATGCACATGGAGGTATGGGGTGTATTTCAGTTTCCTCTAATGTTGCTCCAAAGCTTTGTGCAGAGCTTCAAGCCGCTTGTTTTCGTGGTGATTATAAAACAGCACGAGAATTAAATGATCGCTTGATGCCTCTTAATCGTGCTGTATTTATTGAACCTAGTCCAGCAGGTATTAAATATGCTGCTGCAAAATTAGGATTTTGTGGTGATACTGTGCGTTCTCCTATTGTTCCATTAACAGAAAGAACAAAGAAAATTATTGATGCAGCCCTCAGTCATGCTGGTCTTTTAAAAGCATAAAATGATATTGACAAAGCCATGAATAAAAAAAAGAACGCGCCCGTACGGAAAATAATTGCTGACAATCGTAAAGCACGTTTTAATTTTGAAATCCTTAATAATCTCGAGGCTGGTCTTGTCCTTCAGGGAGCGGAAGTGAAGTCCTTACGTTCTAATCATGCCAATATTGCTGAAAGCTATGCGAGTTTTGAGAATGGGGAATTATGGTTAGTAAACAGCTATATTCCTGAATATACGCAGGCTAATCGTTTTAATCATGAACCACGACGTTTGCGCAAATTATTACTTTCAAAACGTGAGATGGCACGTTTTTTTAATGCAACGTCTCGTGAAGGAATGACACTTGTTCCTCTCAAACTTTATTTTAATGAACGAGGGCGCGTTAAGTTGGAGATCGCTCTAGCGCGAGGGAAAAAGCTTCATGATAAGCGCGAAACGGAAAAAAAACGCGATTGGGGACGTGAAAAAGCAAGACTTTTAAAAAGGTATGGCTAATGGATGCGATCTAGATATTCTTTATTCATAGCACTGTTTAAAACAGTTTTAGCATTGATTTAAGTATGTTTTTGCTGCTTGAAAGATTTGATGAAACATGGCGTCTGTCAAACGTCCAGTATTTGTATTATAACGAGAACAGTGATAGCTCGAAAAGATGCGTAATCTGCCGATGTTATTGATTTCGCCGTGTCCAAAAGGGTGAGCTAAAACTTTTGCATTAAGGGCACGTATCGTTGAATGGTGCGCAATGGTGCCTAAGGTAATAACGGCTTTAAGTTTGGGAAGATTTGTTAAAAGAGGTGAGAAGAAATAGCGGCACGTGTTAATTTCTGCACCGGTGGGTTTATTTTCTGGTGGAACACAACGAACAGAGTTAACAATTGCTGCATCAATAAGTTCAAGAGTATCGTCTGCTCTTTCTTCAAAGGTTCCTTGGGCAAAACCAAACTTTTTTAAAGTTGAATAAAGTAAGTGCCCAGCATAATCACCAGTAAATGGACGTCCAGTTCGATTTGCTCCGCGTAATCCAGGAGCAAGCCCAACAATAAGAAGGCGTGTTGTATCTGGCCCTTTATAAGGAAAGAATGGGCGCACCGGTGCGTTATACCAACTTGGTTCTTTTGCACGCCAGCCAGCGATAAATTGATGAAGCCTCGGACATAAATTGCAATTTTTGGGTGGTTCTGGGCACAGTGATGTTAATTGGCTATTCATGGTGTTAGGCATCAATCGTTTTTCTATTTTTTGAGTCTTTATAGCGTATATGACGGGTTATGTTTTGATAAACAATCTATAATGAATATAAATAAACTTTTTTAGAAGAAAGTTTAATATAAACTTATTGCTCATTATTGTGTAAAGAGAGGTCATTTTTCAGTAATTTATTCGATGAATAAGAGTGCGATACACATGACGTTCAAAGAAAAAAGTTCTCTCTTTAGATGAAGATATTATCATAAAAAGTATGTATAAGGCTGCTGTTATTGCAAAGGGTTTAAACAGCAGGTATTCCTTTTAAAAGGATAAGGACTCCAGACAAGTATTTTGTCAAGAAAGACCTCCCTTTGTTTGAAGTCAATCTATTGGAATGCTTTTAAAAGAAATTTTGATAACGAGCATGGATAGGTTATACATTTTTATAAATTTTCCAAGAATTTTTTTAAATAAGTTCTTTAATCAAAAAATATAAAAGTTTGTGTTGTTTTTCTTGTGTTTTATTTTGATTATTGTATATACTCCTTTATCCGCTATTATTTTTTTATTTGAGAAAGAGGCATAAATGGCCCGCGTAACGGTAGAAGATTGTATTGATAAAGTTGACAACCGCTTTGAATTGGTACTTTTAGCAGGTCATCGGGCGCGTCAGATTTCACAAGGAGCGCAGATTACGGTTGATCGTGATAATGATAAAAATCCAGTTGTTGCTTTGCGTGAAATAGCAGAAGAAACATTGTCGCCTGCTGATTTAAAGGAAGACCTTATTCATTCGCTGCAAAAGCATGTGGAAGTAGATGAGCCAGAAATGGCAAGTGGATTTATTACCCATTCAGGTGAAGCTGAAAGTGTTTTTAATACGTCGTCGCAAGAAGAAGGTACTTCATTTGATCATATGTCAGAAGAAGAGCTTTTAGCGGGTATTGAAGGTTTGGTTGTTCCAGAAAAAAGTGACGATTATTAATTGCAGCAATTTATGTTAAAGGGGTAAAGATACTTTGTCATGTGAGGAGCAATTATTTTTCGTGTCTTTTATTAATAGGACGTGTTCAATAAAGATTAGGGGTGTGAAAAGATAAAGGATATGCTCGTATGATGCGTCAGTGTGAGCTTGTTGGACGTGTTCAACGTTACAAGTCTGACGTAGATGAGGCTCTTTTAAACAGGGCCTATGATTATGCAATGAAAAAGCATGCACATCAAAAGCGTGCGTCAGGTGATCTTTATTTTTCTCATCCTTTAGAAGTTGCTGCTATTTTGACAGATATGCGGTTGGACGAGGCAACGATTGCTGTTGCTCTTTTGCATGATACAATTGAAGATACAAGCGCTACACGAGCAGAAATTGATCAGCTTTTTGGTTCTGAAATTGGAAAGTTGGTTGAAGGGCTTACAAAGCTTAATAAGCTTGATCTTGTATCAAAGAAAGCCGTACAAGCAGAAAATCTTCGTAAACTTCTTATAGCTATTTCTGATGATGTTCGTGTTCTTTTAGTCAAACTTGCTGATCGTCTTCATAATATGCGTACCCTTGGTGTTATGCGTGATGATAAACGTCGGCGAATTGCTGAGGAGACGATGGATATCTATGCGCCACTTGCAGGTCGTATGGGTATGCAGGATATGCGTGAGGAATTAGAGGATCTCTCTTTCTTTTATTTAAATCCAGAAGGTTATCGTACGATTACCAATCGACTTTCTGAATTATTGAAACACAACCGTGATTTGCTTTCCACAATTGAAAATGAATTGACAAAACTTTTTTTCGAGCATGGCATTAAAGCAGATGTTAAAAGCCGTCAGAAAAAATCTTATTCAGTCTTTCGCAAAATGGAAAGTAAAGCATTATCTTTTGAACAATTATCGGATATTTTTGGATTTCGTGTGATTGTTGAGTCCGTGAATGATTGTTATCGTGCTCTTGGTGTCATTCATACGACATGGCCAATGGTTCCTGGTCGTTTTAAAGATTATATCTCTATACCAAAGCAAAATGATTATCGTTCTATTCATACAACAATTGTTGGTCCTTCAAGACAACGTGTTGAGTTGCAAATTAGAACGGCTGCTATGGATGAAGTTGCTGAATATGGGGTTGCTGCTCATTCCATATATAAAGAGCACGGCTCCAATTATTCGACTGTGAAGTTATCAAGTGAAACGAATGCCTATGCATGGTTGCGTCAAACGATACAATCTTTGTCTGATGGAGATAATCCAGAAGAGTTTTTAGAACATACAAAACTTGAGCTTTTTCAAGACCAAGTTTTTTGTTTTACGCCGAAAGGTCGATTAATTGCTTTTCCTAAAGGAGCTACGCCTATTGATTTTGCTTATGCCGTCCATACAGATATCGGTGATTCTTGTGTTGGTGTAAAAATCAATGGTCGTATTATGCCTTTAATGACCAAATTAAAAAATGGTGATGAGGTTGATATTATTCGCTCACACGCTCAAATTCCGCCAGCAGCATGGGAATTTCTTGTTGTCACGGGTAAAGCACGTTCAGCTATTCGACGAGCAAGTCGTGCAGCGGTACGTAAACAATATTCGGGTTTAGGATATCGTATTCTAGAGCGTTCATTTGAATATATGGGAAAGCAATTTTCAAAAGACCTTTTGAAGAAAGTTTTGCCACGTTTAGCACGTAAAGATGTAGAGGATGTATTGGCTGCTGTTGGGCGTGGAGAGCTGTTTTCCGCTGATGTGATTAAAGCGGTTTATCCTGATTATCAAGATCACCGTGTGGTACAAAAGTCATCTTTTAAGCCTGGGGAAGAAGGTTGGTTTAATATTGAAAATGCTCAAGGTATGATTTTTAAAGTTCCAGAAAATGAAAAGAATGGAATGGTCGAGAATCATCAATCTAAAGCCTTGCCTATTAGAGGAACCCGTGGAGATATACCCGTACGTTTTTCACCGGAAGGAGCAGTACCTGGAGATCGGATTGTTGGTATTATGCAGCCAGGAGCTGGGATCGTTATTTATCCAATCCAGTCTTCAGCTTTGATGGCGTATGATGATCAACCAGAACGATGGATTGATGTCCGCTGGGATATTGATGCCCAAATGAATGAACGTTTTCCTGCACGGATGAATATTTTAGTTGTAAATAGTCCTGGTTCTTTGGCTGAAATTACACAAATAATTTCTGCTAACGATGCCAATATCCAAAATTTATCTTTTATCCGTACAGCACCAGATTTTACAGAAATTATGATTGATTTGGAAGTGTGGGATTTAAAACATTTGAATCGTATTTTTTCTCAGTTAAAAAAGGCAGGTTCAGTAAGTACAGTACGGCGGGTTCATGGATAAAAAGAAAGATTTTGCAATGAATACACAAGATGTCATTGATATTTTTAAACAAGCAGATGCTATTCTAGAAGGGCATTTTATTTTAACATCGGGGCGCCATAGTGCGACTTATATGCAAAAAGCGAAAGTATTCATGCATGCTGACTTGACGGAAAAGTTATGTCGTGGATTGGCTGAAAAAATCAAAAAATCTATTGAGGGAAAAATTGACTATGTTGTTGGTCCCGCAATTGGCGGTCTTATTCCTTCCTATGAAACTTCACGTCACCTTGGTGTTCCTTCTCTTTGGGTAGAGCGTGTAAATGGCATCTTTGAATTGCGTCGTTTTGAAATCAAGAAGGGTGCACGGGTTGTTATTGTTGAAGATATTGTAACAACGGGTCTTTCCATTCGTGAGACTGTTGAAGCGCTTGTTGCAGCAGGAGCAGAGGTATTGGCCAGTGCATGTATCCTTGATCGTTCTGGTGGTAAGGTCAATGTTGGAGTTCCATTGATTGCGCTTGCTGAATACGAGATAACCTCTTATGCTAGTGATGCACTTCCTGCAGAGCTTTCTGTTCTTCCCGCGATTAAACCAGGCAGTCGAAATATTTAATTGTCGTTCTATTTTTTTTGTGCAAAAGCTTAAAAAGATTAATTTGGATGATATAGATTATTTCATCATCAAAAGATGTATATTGAGAGTCATATGCTTTTTCGTCGTCGAAAACCAATAGATTTTGTAACGCGTATTCGACTTTGGTTATGGCCACGTCGTTCATTTTCTCGCTCATTTTGCTACATACATAAACGTATTTTGCGTATATCAGCAACACCGCATGAAGTAGCATTAGGGGTTGCTGTTGGCGTTTTTTTAGCTTGTTCACCTTTCTTTGGGCTGCATATTATTTTGGCAATATTTTTTTCTTGGCTTTTGCGTGCAAACTTTGCTGCCGCAATCATTGGGACAATTTTTTCTAATCCACTCACATTTTTATTGATTGTCATGGCTGATTATAAAGTAGGGTATTTTTGTTTATCACTTTTTAGCGATGTCAAAGAGATTTCTCTTTCGCAAATTCGTGCTCTATTTAATGGTTTGACATTGTCAAATCTCTCTCTCCTCTTTAAAGGCGCATGGGACACAATTATGAGTCCTATGATTTTAGGGGGAACTCTTTTAGGTATTGTTTTTGGTGGTTTATCTTATATAGGTGTTTACAGAGCAACGGTTCGTTTTAAACAAAAGCGATATCAAAAGATTATAAAAAAAGGCGTTTAAAGAAGCGCTCATCGTAAGAAAGATCGGGTAATATCTTATGATTATTGGTCTTGGAAATGATCTGGTTGATATACGACGTATTGAGAAAATGTTGGTTCGTTATGGTGAGCGTTTTATCCAACGTATTTTTACGGATATTGAAAGAAATAGATCTGAAAATCTCAAAAAAAGCTCCTCTTCCTATGCAAAAAGATTTGCTGCTAAAGAAGCATGTGCTAAAGCCTTAGGAACGGGAATCGCTTGTGGTATCAATTGGAAAGACATGGGGGTAGTCAATTTGCCATCTGGTAAACCAATAATGCAATTAACAAATCGTGCGCAAATACAACTTCAAAAGTTATTACCTCCTCATCATGATGCAGTTATTCATCTTAGTATAACAGATGATTTTCCTTGGGCACAGGCATTTATTATTATCGAAGCACTTCCACGTGGATAGATGGCGTGAGAGATTGTGCTTTTGTTATTTGAATATTATGATGAAAAAAATTATATCTGTGATGAGAAGGCAGTTGGTGATGATCCAAAAAGATAAAGTGCATAAAAAAGAAAAAAAAGGTGGGCTTCGTGAATTTATTTCTGTTTTAATACAGGCTCTACTTTTAGCAGCGTTTATTCGGACACTTTTTTTCCAGCCGTTTAGTATTCCTTCCGGTTCAATGCGTCCTACTTTGTTGGTGGGAGATTATCTGTTTGTTTCTAAGTATGCATATGGGTATTCTCGTTTTTCCATCCCCTTTTCTCCTCCTCTTTTTTCTGGACGGATTTGGGCATCTCAACCTCAACGTGGAGATGTGGTCGTTTTTCGCTTACCAAGTAATCCGAAGATTGATTATATAAAACGCGTCGTTGGGCTACCAGGTGATCGTATACAAGTCCGTCAAAGTGTCCTTTATATTAATGATGAGGCTGTTTCACGTCACTTTATGGGGGAGATTGATAATTCTGATATAACGGAAGTGAACTATCCTGTTGAGGTTTATCGCGAGACAATGCCTAACGGTGTCAGTTATGATACACTTGATTTAGCTTTCATCCCGAAAGTTGATGATACAGAAGTCTTTGAAGTTCCTCAGGGACATTACTTTATGATGGGGGATAACCGCGACAATTCAGATGATAGTCGTTTAGATGTAGGCTATGTTCCAGAAGAAAATCTTATTGGTCGCGCGAGCGTGATTTTCTTTTCTATCAGTAATGGTTCAAGTGCTTGGCAGATTTGGCGTTGGCCATTTGATGTGCGTTGGAAACGTTTGTTTTCTTTCATAAATACGGTTCATGATTTGCCGCTTATCAAGCAAGGAAACAACGATGAAACGTCTCATGATTGATCAGCTTTTCAAGCTGACGGGGCATCGTTTTAAAGATGAAGAGAGGTTAAAGAAGGCATTAACACACTCGAGTGTACAAGATTCGGAACAGGGGAATTATGAACGACTAGAGTTTCTAGGGGATCGGGTTTTAGGGCTTTTGATTGCAGAGATGCTGTATCAACTTTTTCCTCAGGCAAGTGAAGGTGAATTATCAGTCCGTTTAAATCATCTGGTCAATGCACAGACATGTGCTGATATTGCGCGTGAAATGAGACTTCCTGATATGATCCGTGTTGGTTTTGAGATGAAAAATTTTGAGGGGCGTCGACTTATCAATATGCATGCAGATGTCGTGGAAGCTTTGATTGCCGTAATATATCTCGATGGAGGATTGGAAAGTGTTCGCCCTTTTATTCAAAAATATTGGCAAAGTAGGGCAAAGAAAATGGATGCTGGTCGACGTGATGCCAAGACAGAATTACAGGAATGGGCGCATATCCAAGGCAATGCACAACCACATTATCAGGTTATAAAACGTTCAGGTCCAGATCACGATCCTGTTTTTATGGTAGAGGTCAGTATTTCTGGGTTTGCTTCAGAGATTGGGCAGGGAAGCTCCAAAAGATATGCTGAAAGAATGGCAGCTGAAAAAATTTTGCGACGAGAGGGTGTATGGAAAACAGTGGGAAAAAATAATCATGAGTGACGTTATGAAAACGCGTTCTGGGTTTGTTGTGCTTATTGGGATGCCTAATGCCGGTAAATCGACATTGGTTAATCAATTGGTTGGAACAAAGGTTTCAATTGTAACACATAAGGTACAAACAACACGAACTTTAATCCGCGGTATTGTCATTCATGATGATGTGCAAATTGTGTTGGTCGATACACCGGGTGTTTTTCGTCCCCATAAGCGCTTAGAACGAGCCATGGTCTCTGCTGCTTGGGGAGGGGCTAAGAGCGCTGATGTTCTGCTTGTTTTAATTGACGCTCAAAGTGGTCTTTCGGATGAAGTTGATATGATGTTAGATATTGTAAACAATATGAAACAAGAAAAAGTTCTTGTTCTTAATAAGGTTGATACAGTTGTTAAATCATCTCTTCTAGCGTTAACCACTAAAATAAATGAACGTGTAAAGTTTGCGCAAACATTTATGATTTCTGCTCTAAACGGTTCTGGTTGCAAGGATTTACTTCATGCGTTGAGTAACATGATGCAGGAAGGACCATGGTATTATCCGGAAGATCAAATTTCTGATATGCCTATGCGTCATCTTGCTGCTGAAATTACGCGTGAAAAACTTTTTCTTCGTCTTCATGATGAACTTCCTTATTCCTCAACGGTTGAAACAGAAAACTGGGAAGAGCGTTCAGATGGTTCCGTTAAAATTAATCAAGTTATTTATGTCGAGCGTGAGAGTCAGAAAAAAATTGTCTTAGGAGCAAAAGGCGATACAATTAAAGCGATTGGTCAAGCAGCACGTAAAGAACTCATGGAAATTATGGATCAAAAGGTTCATCTTTTTCTCTTTGTGAAAGTGCGCGATAATTGGGATACCGATCCAGAACGTTATCGTGAAATGGGATTGGATTTTTTAAAATAAGATTTTTAAAAATAATTAAAGTAAAATGAAGTGGAAAGAACAAGCCGTTATACTTGGTACGCGCCAATATGGTGAAACAAGTGTTATTCTTGAGATTATGACACGTGAACATGGTCGTTATATGGGAGTGGTAAAAGGGGGGCGCTCGCGTCGCATGGCAGCTCTTCTTCAACCTGGAAATTTTGTGGAGGCTGAATGGTGGGCTCGTTTAGACGAACATTTGGGACTTTTTCGGCTTGAAGCTCTTGATTTACATGCGGCACGATTAATCTGTCTACCAGAAGCACTTTATGCTTTGCAATTGATAGCTTTTCATTTGCGGCTTCTTCCCGAACGTGATCCGCACCCCATTTTATATGATATTTTACACCTTTTTATGCAGAATTTTGATGAACCATTTGTAAATGCAGAATTGCTTGTACGTTTTGAAATGCGGCTTCTTGAAGAACTTGGTTTTGGTCTTGATTTATCTTGTTGTGCTGCAACAGGTCGTCAGGAAAGGCTTCATTACGTATCACCAAAATCTGGTCGGGCTGTCTGTGAAGAAGCAGGAGAACCTTGGAAAAAAAAACTTCTTATTCTACCACAGTTTCTTGTACAAAGAATGACTCGTCCTGCTGATTTTAGTGATATAATAAATGGTTTTATACTGACGGGTTTTTTTCTTATGCGTCATGTCTGGGAGCCACGAGATATAAAGCAGCCGTCAGTGCGCATGAATTTGATACAATTGTTTGAGCGCCAATTTGGTGTACAGGCATTAATTTGTTGATCTGATGATAATTGAATGGGAAAATGAGAATTTTAAAGACAATTGCTGAAGTTCGCCAATATACTTCAGAGGAACGACGTTTAGGTTTTTCGATTGGTTTTGTTCCAACAATGGGGGCATTGCATGATGGTCATCTTGCATTAGTACAGTATGCAAGAGCAATGTGTGATCGCGTAGTAGTTTCTATTTTTGTCAATCCAAAGCAATTTGGACCTCATGAAGATTTTTCTCAATATCCAAGAGATTTGAAGGGCGATTGTGCTTTGTTAAAAGAAGCAGGTGTTGAATGTGTTTTTGCTCCTTCTGTAGATGAAATGTGGCCACCAGGAAATGACACAATTGTACAAGTGAAAAAATTATCACGTATTTTGATGGGAAAATTACGTCCAGGGCACTTTTGTGGTGTAACAAGCGTTGTTGCTAAACTTTTTAACATTGTCCAACCAGATAAGGCTTTTTTTGGGGAAAAAGATTTTCAACAAATTTTAATTATTCGGCGTATGGTTGAAGATTTGGCTTTTCCTATTGAAATCGTTGGAGTTCCTATTCTACGGGAGTCAGATGGTGTAGCTTGTTCTTCACGCAATCAGCTTTTAACATTAGAAGATCGTAAAGCTGCCAAAATTCTTCCTGAAAGTGGAAAAGCTGCTGAAAAGCTTTACCATGAAGGTGAACGGTCGGTTGATAAATTATGCAAAACTGTTCATGATATTTTACAACAAGAAACGCGTGCAATCATTGAAGCGATAGATTTACGGGATATGGAAAATTTATGCGTGATTAGAGGAACATTGAATAAACCAGCAGTTTTACTTCTTACTGTCCGCTTTGGTGAGGTAAGGCTGATTGATCAATATATATTGCAAGAGAAGGGTGGAAAATGAGTGTACATAAAACCGTAAAGCGTATAACATCTTCCGAAATACGTGCAAGAAAGGGACAACAGCCAATTGTTTCTTTAACAGCTTATCAAGCTTATACTGCGCGGATTGCTGATCCATATTGCGATATCCTTTTGGTTGGTGATAGCGTTGGGATGGTTGTGTATGGGTTTGAGACAACGCTTCCTGTTAATTTAGATATGATGATTTTACACGGGAAAGCCGTGGTGCGTGGATCTCAAAAAGCTCTTGTGGTTATTGATATGCCTTTTGGTTCTTATGAAGAAAGTCCAGAACAAGCTTTTTTTAATGCATCGCGTATTCTTGCTCAAACGGGGTGTGGTGCAGTTAAGCTTGAAGGGGGTGTTTATATAGCAGAAACAATAGATTTTTTGTGTAAACGTGGCATTCCAGTGATGGGGCACATTGGTCTTACACCCCAGGCGGTGAATCGTTTTGGTGGCTTCAAAACACAAGGACGCAAGGAGAATGATTGGCAAAGAATTGAAGCAGATGGAGCAGCGATTGAAGAGGCAGGTGCTTTTGCTGTTGTTTTAGAAGGGATTGTCGAACCTTTAGCGGTGAAACTGACAAATAAGCTTTCTATCCCTACGATCGGTATAGGGGCGTCTAATCAATGTGATGGACAAGTATTGGTTATGGAAGATATGTTGGGCTATGGTTCTCATGTGCCAAAATTTGTACGCCGTTATGGAGACCTTGAACAAGCCATGGAAACTGCAATAAAGAATTATGCAGAGGATGTCACATCTCGTGCTTTCCCAGCGGATAATGAAGTTTATAAACTAAAATAAACTTCAGTTTAAGATGAAAGGTTTGACAAGAGAACATTTGTTGTTTTGATAATAAATGTGCATTATTTAATATATTTTGTATACAATTTGAGCTGTGATTTTTTCCATTTCTTGAATGGAGTCACGCCTCTCATGCAAAACAGAACGCCATTGGGTCGCTAATTCACGTGCTTTTTTAAAGAGAGCTTTCTTAAGGCACCCAATCCTATTTCGCGACGGCGTTCGTGAATAATATAGTGGTAAGTCCCTTATGAAGTGTATAAAATTTATAGAGCACTCCCGTCTTTACGCTTCATAAGAAAGCAAGCCGGCATCATCACACACTTTGCCAATTTTCAATGCTGCGACAGCGCTTAGCACTTGAGATGGTTCATAAGAAGCATTTTAACTCTTTCTTTAAAAAATTTTACCCACACGCCAGCCCCGCTTGTGGTGTGCAAGAGAATGATTTTGATTGATTCAATATAAACAGATTTGAAATGAGTGAAGCTTACGATATTAGGAGCTCTCATTCAAAATGAAAAAACAATGAATTATTATTATAAGTCAGTGTGATGAGTCTGTAATGACAAGGAATCAACAATGCGAAGAGTCTATAATCTTTGGGCATCTAAGTCATTAAAGCGCGTTAAAAATGCGTTTTCAATGTGTTGTGTAGAATAAGGGGATAAATTAAGATCATCGGGTAGAATATTATTGGGAGAGCCAAAATAGTGAAGGGCTTCTTCTGTATTAAATCCAGCAAGCGTAATCGCTTCATAATAGGCAGCAATACGGTCGGCTTGTTTAATTTTTTTTAAAAGTTTTTGAGAAAGATCAACGGGAAGAGAAAAGCGCATGTGGATAGCATCTTGGATGCGCTTTTCAACGCGTTCATATTGTTTTCCTATGACAGCTTTAAAAGGGGAAATCATATCGCCGATGACATATTCTGGAGCATCATGAAGAAGGGTATAAAGACATTCATTGCTTCCCGATTGTGGAAAAAGTTTTTGAAATATTTGTTCAACCAAAAGTGAATGTTGTGCAACAGAATAGGCATGCTCTCCTCGTGTTTGACCGTTCCAACGTGCTACGCGAGCAAGTCCATGGGCAATATCTTCAATTTCAACATCAAAAGGAGAAGGGTTGAGAAGATCAAGTCGCCTTCCAGAGAGCATTCTTTGCCAAGCGCGGGCTTCTCCATTTTTTAATAATTCAGCTTTAGCCATGAGTGTTTTCTATAGTATTTTCAGGAAAGGTAAAATTCATATTTTCAGCAATGCTTATAGTGACAGGAATGTTTTTTACAGTAAAGGGGATGTTATGATCCATAGCATCTTTGACGTGGTCAATACGCATTAAAGCAAGAGCCTCATTTTCTACACATGTTCCCAAGTAGCCAAGCAATTTTGTTCCTGCTTCAATGCTAGATTGAGGGGTTAATTTACACTGGCCTTTTACAATAAAAATACGGCGACGTGCTGCACGGCGGTGGTGCATTCGTGAAACAATTTCTTGTCCAATATAACATCCTTTATTGAATGCAAGTCCATTGATTTGATCGTAATTAATATCATGAGGAAAGACTTTGCCAATTTCATAGTCTTGATCACTTTCCGCAATTGCATAACGGATACGCAATTGATTCCATGTGTCATGATATTCTGAAGTCAAAAAAGGTTTTTTGCCATAGATTCGTATTATTTTTTCTTGTTGTGGGAAGCGTTTATCAACAAAACTTGAATCAAAATTTAAAGCATCTGATTCATTATTCAAAGAAACTGTAACAAGCTCTTGGAATGGTTGTGTAATTTCTACTTTTTTGCGCAGCTTATAGAGCAACAGACGCTTATGGAGCGTATCAGCTAAAGGCATTCTGATATCAATCAAGTAACCATCTTCTTTTTTTCCGATAAGAAAATCAGCAAGAACCTTTCCTTGTGGGGATAAAAGGGCTCCAGGGAAAAGTTCCTGTGGACTGATTTTTTTTACATCTGTCGTGATCAGGGATTGTAGAAAATCTGTTGCTTCTTCACCTGTAATTTGAATAAGCCCGCGGTTTTTTAAGCAAATGGCATTTTGTTTTTCAATCATGGTTCTTGCCTTTCTGCTCAAAGTTACATAATCGATAAGTGAGCAATATGTAAGGAGCGTGGTTATGTTTAAAACATTTGATACAATTTTTAAAGGTGCAACACTTGTGAATCATGATGGAAGAAGCAAGCGTGATATTGGTATTACAAATGGTCGTATTGCTGAAATAGGCGACCTTACATGTGCATCGGCTAGTGAGGTCATTGATTGTACGGGGCTTCATATTTTACCAGGAATTATTGATAGCCAAGTGCATTTTCGTGAGCCAGGAAATGAATATAAGGAGGATTTGGAAAGTGGCTCGTATTCTGCTGTGTTAGGGGGTGTTACGGCAGTTTTTGAAATGCCTAATACCAATCCATTGACAACATCAGAAGAAACATTAAGCGATAAGGTTCAACGCGCATTTCATCGAATGCATTGTGATTTTGCATTTTGGGTTGGAGGAACGCGTGAAAATGCTCATGAACTATCTGAATTAGAAAGACTTCCTGGTGCGGCTGGAATTAAAGTCTTTATGGGGTCCTCTACCGGTGATCTTTTGGTTGATGATGATGAAAGTGTACGCCTTATTTTGAAGAATACACGCCGTCGTGCGGCTTTTCATTCTGAAGATGAGGCGAGGCTCAAAGAGCGTAAAATATTGCGTATTGAAGGGGATGCATCGTCACATCCGATTTGGCGTGATGAAGTTGCGGCATTAAAATGTACGCAGCGTTTGGTAAAAATTGCTCATGAGACGAAGGCTCGGATTCATGTGTTACATCTTTCGACAGAAGAAGAAATTGATTTTCTAAAAAAACATAAGGATGTTGCAACAATTGAAGTGACACAACATCATTTGACGCTCACGGCTGATGATTATAAGAAGTTTGGTACATTAATTCAGATGAATCCGCCTATTCGTGAGCCGCGCCACCGTGACGCTCTTTGGTACGGTGTTCAACAAGGAATTATTGATGTCTTAGGTTCAGATCATGCGCCTCATACTCTTGAAGAAAAACTTCAACCTTATCCCTCTTCACCTTCAGGTATGACAGGCGTGCAAACAACAGCAGCAATTATGTTGACACATGTGAATGCAGGAAAAATATCTCTTGAACGTTTTGTTGATCTCACTTCACATGGCCCTAGTCGTATTTTTGGTATAAGTTGTAAAGGGCGCATTGCTGTTGGGTTTGATGCTGATTTAACCATTGTTGATCTTAAGCGAGAAGAAATTATTACGAATAGCTTAATTGGTTCGCGTACCGGTTGGACACCTTATGATGGTCAAAAAGTTAAAGGTTGGCCTGTTGGGACTATTATCCGTGGTATGCGCGTTATGTGGGAAGGTGAAATTGTTACACCTTCACAAGGAGAGCCTGTTAAATTTATAGAAACTTTGGTGTAAAAAAATTAAAATTATAAGTATGCCGTAAAATACCATCTTTTAGAGTGGTGATATAGGGTATGTCAGCCTCTTTGGCACATAAGTGTTTTTTTATGCGTGGTAAATATTTTTAGGCTTGTTTTTAGAAACTATGAAGCAAATTACATGAGTGGGAAGCCAAGAGGAAACTTATTCAACAAGAACCTAGATTATTTACAGAGCAAATTTAGTTAAAAATCTTTGTCCGTTAAAGTGTGGGGAGGAAGCCAAAGAACAGTTTTGTATGGGGAAAAAGGCGCATATGAATAAAAGCGTATCAAGACATTATTCTTTAAACGTCTCTCTATTTTCAGAGCTGGTTTATTGCTCCCCGCATTTGTGAAAGGAGTATCATTGATATCGCTAAGATTGAGAGAGCTACTTTTTGTATAGATTAATTATTTATAATGCATGAGGAGGTTTTCAGATAAAATTCTTCCTTCCTCAATGTATCTTTGGTTGGCTTCAATGGCTGCTTGTGTACAATGATGATAATTTTCTGAGAAAGCACGATACGCTTCATTAAACGCTTCATAAAAATAAGCACGTCTTTGTGGAATGGGGCGTTCTGCTTCAATCAGTGCATTCATATAGTCATACCATTGGTTTGTTGGAGGCTCGCAAAGATTTTGGAGAGAATGCAATGATCCCAAAATTTCTGCTAGTCGGAGTAATTTTTTTTCATAAGGTGTAGATTGTTGTGCAAAGGTTGGCATTGAAATGACAAGAAATATTAAAATAATGATGTTTATCAATCTATTATGCATTATTTTTATTGCTTTCTTTGAATAAAACTCTGTAAAGATAAAATAATTTTGTCATGAGAACGGTGTAAAAAATAAAGTTAATTGCTACATTATTCTCAATTATTGATTATAAAATATAGGGCATAAGAGGTAGTAAGGAACCCATTGTGGAATATTGAAAATACTGACGAAGCTTTGTGTGGTTAAAAATTTAAGATTTTCTGCCTGCAAGCTATCTATTTTTCACATAGATTTATATTGTATTGCCTATAGATTTTTTTCTAAGCTCATTTTCTTTAAGGAGGGAAAGCATCTCTAATGATAGAACGCTTTTGTCCAATCAAATAAAATAGATTGTTTTTATGATAAACGATGAATACAGCCGTAAATACAATGGGAAAATGGTAAGAAGAATTTACTATAAGATACAAGTTTTTAGCTTAAACCGAGTAATACAATGATTTGAGATAAGATACATCTAAAAGGATCGGTGCATAATATCGTCCATGGAGTCAATAAATGAAAGAGTTGCGATTTTATAATACGCTAACACGTAAAAAAGAAAAATTTACACCAATAGATGCGACAAGAGTACGTCTTTATGTTTGTGGACCGACAATTTATGATTATGCGCATATAGGAAATGCACGTCCTGTTATTGTTTTTGATATTTTATTTCGCTTATTGCGTCATGTTTATGGCAATGAGCATGTTCTATATGCGCGTAATATTACAGATGTCGATGATAAAATTAATGCACGAGCAGCTAGCGAATATCCAAACGTATCATTGAATGAGGCTATTCGTCACTTAACAGAACGTACATATTCTCAGTTTCAACAAGATACCATAGCACTTGGTTGTCTGTTGCCAACCAGTCAGCCACGCGCCACTGAGCATTTAGAGGAGATGCGCTCTTTAATTGAAAGGTTGCTTGAAAAGGGGCACGCTTATGAAGCGGAAAATCATATATTATTTTCTGTAAGTAGCATAAAAAATCCTCCCCATTATGGGGCATTTGCAAATCGTTCTTTAGATGAAATGAGGGCGGGGGCGCGTATCGATGTTGCTGCTTATAAAAGGGAAGAGATGGATTTTGTTTTGTGGAAGCCTTCTGTGGAAGGAGAACCAGGTTGGGAATCACCGGGCGGAGTTCCTGTTTTAGGTCGTCCAGGTTGGCATATTGAATGTTCTGCAATGTCAATGGCAAAGTTATTAGCGCCCTATGGCGGTGGTTTAACCTGTGATGATCCGACCGCCAATGTTTTTGATATCCATGGTGGTGGAATTGATTTAATTTTTCCTCATCATGAAAATGAGATTGCACAAAGTTGTTCAGCTTTTGGGACGGAGCGAATGGCTAATTTTTGGATGCATAATGGTTTTTTACAAGTTGAAGGCAAAAAGATGTCGAAAAGCTTTGGCAATTTCATAACTATTCGTTCTGTTTTAGAGAATAATTTTGGGGAGTTTAATGGTATTTTAACCGATGAAATGAAGCAAAATTGGGCTGGTTTGTCTGCGCGTTTTTCGATGTTGCAAACGCATTATCGTGAACCATTAAATTGGACAGCACAGCGTTTAATAAAATCGAGCAGCGAACTGTATCGTTGGTATGAATGGCTTCGCAGCAAAAAGAGTGAGATGAAAAACAATGAAGCAATTGATGATACTTTGATAGATGCACTTAGTGATGATCTTAATACTCCAAAAGCACTGACTCTTTTGCGAAAATTTTATAAAGAAGGAAATGCTTTGGCTCTTCTGAATGGGATGAATTTATTAGGACTGTTAAGACAAGAATGGATTAAAGAAATAGATTGCCCATTATTTATGAGAAAAACTTTCCTTGATACAAAATTTATTGATCAGCGCATTGCCGAAAGACTAAGACTTATCCATAATAAAGAGTGGGAAGCAGCGGATACAATTCGTGATGAGCTTGCAGCCGAGGGGGTTCTTTTAAAAGACAGTAAGGATCCGCAGAGTGGTGAGCGCATAACTGTGTGGGAAATAAAACGATTTTAATTTCTCTATTCCTGCAGCTTCATAAAAAAGGAGAATATGATGGAATTTTTATATCATTATGGATATATCGCGCTTAAACTGGCTGTAGGTCTTGTTGCCTTCTTATTTATTTTAAGAACGACGGGGCGGGGGAGTCTTAGTCAGATGACACCAGTTGATTTGGTCAGTAATTTTGTCATGGGAGGTATTATTGGAGGAGTTATTTATAATCAGAATATTAGTAGCATTCAATTATTGCTTGTTTTATTCATCTGGCAAACCTTGATTACATCTTTTAATTTTATTGCACGCTATTCAGTTTTTTTTCGTCGTCTTATTGCAGGGCGGAATGTCACATTAGTTTTAGATGGAGTTTTCCAAATGGATAAGATTAAGAGCTTAGGGATCAATATTAATGATCTCATTACGATGTTACGTCTTAAAGGGTGTCACTTACATGAAGCTGCTTTTGTTCGTTTGGAAACCAATGGTGATTTCACTGTCATTAAAAAGGAAGAGGGAAAGAAATCGACGATTTTAATAGAAAATGGTGAAGTTATTGATGAGGGACTTAAAGAGATTGGTAAAACAAAAAAGTGGCTTCAGGCAGAATTGAAAAAAAAACATGTAAAAGTTGAAAGTTTATTCGCAGCAGAGTGGTATGAAAATATAGATCAAAATAATAAATTGTATAGTGGATTATTTCTTGTTCCTTTTTCAAAAACAGTCTAACTTCAAAAAACGGGTAGGTATAGCTTATTGGAAGCTCCGTAATGAAGAGATGAATCTATAAACAACCACAGAGGGTATTTTAGCTGTTTGTGCGGATGATAGAGAAGTAAGGACTTTATGAAACGCAATGAAATGACAAAAACTGTATCATCAGATACAGGGAGAACTCTGCACACACTTTACAATTTATGGCCCTATATGTGGCCAGTAGGTCGGCGTGATCTAAAAATGCGTGTGTTGTGGGCAATATTTTATCTTGTTTTGGCTAAGCTCGTTCTCATATCTGTACCGTATTTCTTTAAATATTCTACGAATGTGCTTGATTCAAGCTTTCAGCCACCTAAATGGTTCCCATCCAGTTGGATTATTCCCATCATGCTCGTTTTGGCATACAATGTCGCGCGTATTATGCAGGCTGGATTAAATCAATTACGCGATTCTCTGTTTGCCACTGTTGGTCAATACGCTGTTCGTCAATTAGCTTATAAAACCTTTGTACATATGCATGAGTTATCTTTGCGATTTCATTTGGAACGCCGAACAGGTGGGCTTTCTCGTGTGATTGAGCGTGGAACAAAAGGAATTGAAGCGATCGTAAGATTTTCAATTCTTAGTACAGTACCAACAGTTTTAGAATTTATATTAACGGCACTGGTATTTTACATAAGTTATGGGTGGCATTATCTTCTCATCGTTGTTGCAACAGTTGGATTATATATCGTGTTTACCATTAAGGCGAGTGATTGGCGTATTCGCATTCGGCAAAAAATGAATACAGCGGATACTGAGGCGAATACTCGCGCTGTTGATTCTCTTTTGAATTTTGAAACGGTCAAATATTTTGGTAATGAAACTCTAGAAGCCGATCGATTTGATGCTTCTATGGTAGGTTATGAAAAAGCCGCAACAAAGATTTGGACATCGTTAAGCTGGCTTAATTTTGGTCAGACTCTTATCTTTGGTATTGGAATGACGATCATGATGCTGATGTCAGCTTATGAAGTTTTTTATAAGACACAAACTTTAGGAGATTTTGTTTTTATTAATGCGCTTTTAATGCAACTTTCCATTCCACTAAATTTTATTGGTTCAATGTATCGTGATATTCGACAAGGTTTAACGGATATTGAAGCAATGTTTGATCTTTTAGATGTTCAGAAAGAGATCGTTGATAAATCGGATGCTAAACCGTTAGAGATAAGCGATGGGACCATTTGTTTTCATCAGGTAAAGTTTTCCTATGATTCGAGACGTCAGATTCTCAGAGATATTGATTTTGAAGTTCCTGGAGGAAAAACAGTCGCTATTGTCGGTCCATCGGGTGCCGGTAAATCTACTATTTCTCGGTTGCTTTTTCGGTTTTATGATGTTGATGCAGGCTCTATCACAATTGATGGGCAGGATATTCGTGACGTAACACAAAAGAGTTTGCGTGAAGCGATTGGCATGGTCCCACAAGATACGGTGTTATTTAATGATACAATTGCCTATAATATTTGCTATGGGCGTCCAAGTGCTACAGATGAAGAGATGCGCAAAGCTGCTGAAATGGCACAAATATCAAAATTTATTGAAATTTTACCGGAAGGTTTTCAGTCTATGGTAGGAGAGCGAGGTCTCAAATTATCAGGTGGTGAAAAACAACGCGTGGCTATTGCTCGGACACTTTTAAAAGCTCCTCCACTTCTTATTCTAGATGAAGCAACGGCGGCTCTTGATACGGCGACGGAACAGGAAATTCAACAAGCATTGGATATTGTAAGCCGTGGACGTACAACATTGATTATTGCTCACCGTCTTTCTACTGTTATCAATGCGGATGAAATTTTAGTTCTTAAAAGTGGTCGTATTATTGAAAATGGGACGCATACAGAGCTTTTACGCAAGAAAGGTCTTTATGCTTCAATGTGGAATAAGCAGCTTGAAGCATCGCAAGCGGAAGAAAAATTACGTAAAATGCGTGAAGAAGATGAGACGAGTGTTGTTAATCGTAAAAAATAAATAGAGCAAAATGTAATCTATATCTTTATATGGAGTGATTGATTAAATACATAAAAAGACACAAGAGGAACAAAAAGCTTTGTTGCTTGTTTAAGTTTACGATGAATAGGAAATTATATGAGTATTCTGCAATCTTTCCATAATAGCTTTGTATCGGTTCATAAAGAAGGTTATCCTTTTATTGTAGCGTTTTTTGTTATTTCGCTCATTCTTGGTTGGATATGGAGTCCGTTGTTTTGGTTTGGTCTCGTTCTCACGGTGTGGTGTGTATACTTTTTCCGTGATCCAGATCGTGTGATCCCTTTGAATTCAAATTGGGTTATGTCGCCTGCAGATGGGCGTATTTCATTTGTGGAATCATGTGTTCCACCTGAAGAATTAGGATTAGGGAAAGATGAAATGATCCGTATTTCCATTTTTATGGATGTTTTTTCATGCCATATTAATCGTATTCCTATCAGTGGTACAGTAGAGTCTATCGTTTATCAGCCAGGTCGATTTACTAATGCTGACTTTGATAAAGCTAGTCAGTTTAATGAGCGTAATGGGGTGGTAATTGATAGCAAACATGGTAAAATTGGTGTCGTACAAATAGCGGGAATGGTTGCGCGCCGGATTGTTTGCTGGTCAAAAGAAAACGATGCCGTTATGACTGGTGAGCGATTTGGATTGATTCGTTTTGGTTCTCGCCTTGATGTTTATATACCAACTGAAATGAAATTGCGTGTTGCAGTTGGACAGACAGCAATTGCTGGAGAAACAGTTTTGGGTTCTTTTGATGATAAGAGTGCCACAACGGACTTCAGATACGATTAGGACTCACAATGAAAAATTTTTCGCCATTTTCTTCATTCAATCCTGAGGGGCAGCATGATGATGTTGCAAATCGGCGGCGTTCACCTACATCAATGCGGTATGTCATTCCTAATATCATTACTATTTTAGCAATTTGTGCAGGGATGAGCAGCATTCGTTTGGCTTTTGAACATCGCTATGAAGCTGCTATTTTAATGGTGCTTTTGGCCGCAGTTTTAGATGGTGCTGATGGTCGCATTGCCCGTTTAATAGATGGTAGTTCATCTTTTGGGGCACAGATGGATTCTCTTGCTGATGTTATAAATTTTGGTGTTACCCCTGCACTCATTGTTTATTCTTTTATCTTGAATCAAGCAAATCACATTGGTTGGGTTGCTGCCCTTGTTTATTGTGTTGCTTGTTGTTTGCGATTAGCACGTTTTAATGTGATGTTAGATAATCCCAATATACCTAAGTGGCAGAAAAGTTATTTTGTTGGTGTTCCAGCACCAGCAGGAGCATTATTACTTTTATTGCCTACCTATTTAGGCACTCTTGGTTTGGTCCCCAATTGGGGGTGGGCATTATTTTTTAGTCTTTATACTGTAATTATTGCTTTTCTTTTGATTAGTCGTTTACCGGTATGGAATGCAAAAACAATTGATCAAAATTTAAGGCGCGATATCGTTATACCGTGCATGTTGGTCATTGTTATTTATGTCGGTTTTCTTGCGACTTACACATGGGAAACTTTATTGATTACAGCTGTTAGCTATATGATTTTTCTCCCTTGTAGTTTTATCGCTTATAATAAACGTGCTACTTTAGAAGAGAAAAAGGCTGATGCTAAAGCTATCCAAGAATTATAAAGTGCTTCATTCTTCTGTCGAAAAGCACAGGAAAAAGAGAGAGTCAAACGATTTACTTCTCATATGATGATCAATCAGGTACATGATAATCTACAAACCGATTTTTATGGACATTAAAGAGTTTTCCAGTTTCCTTTAAATCAGGTGATAACAAATGGACTATCTTTTTTGCAACCTCTTGTGGTGAAGGGAGAGTTTGTGGATCTTCACCGGGCATAGCTTCAGCGCGCATGGCAGTGCGTGTGGCACCAGGGTTGACACAATTAATCTTAATAGGGGTTTGTTTGAGTTCTTCTGCCCAACAGCGGGCAATCACCTCTAAAGCCGCTTTAGAGGCTGCATAAGCTCCCCAGAAAGGGCGCGCAGCATGCGCAACGCTTGAGGATAACAGGATGGCTCGTCCAGCATCAGATTCACGTAATAAAGGCTCAACGGCTTTCATTAAGCGCCATTGGCTGAAAAGATTTATTTGAAAAACATCTTCAAATACCGTGTTTTCTATATGCGCTATTGGTGAGAGTGTTCCAAGAATTCCTGCGTTTGCAACGATAATATCAAGTTTTTTCCAGCGTTTGGCAATTGAGATAGCAAGGGTATCGATGTTTTCCATATGATGCAAGTCAAGGGGAACAAGGGTTGCATGAGCCCCTTTTTCTCGGATTTGATTATCTAATTCAGTAAGTCCACTGACTGTTCGTGCAAGAGCAATAATATGAGCGCCGTGTGCAGCAAGCTCGAGTGCCAAATAATAGCCAATCCCTCTTGATGCGCCAGTAACAAGTGCAACACGCCCATGGAGACTAAAGTCACGTTTTGTCATCATTAATCTCTTGTTTTAAGAACAGATGATTGATGAATTTTGGAGAGATTTTCTTGATCAACCAGATGCGTAGGATAATATCCAGTAAAATAATGGTCAGTAAATTGTGGATCGGCGTTATTCCGTTTTTCCCCTGCTACAGCAAGATATAACCCATCCGTTGAAAGAAATTCTAATGAATCTGCTCCAATAAAATCACACATAGATTTTAAATTTGGATATTGATTTGCTAAAAGGTTTTCAGCTTTAGGTGTATCAATACCATAAAAGTCAGGATAAAAAATCATAGGGCTAGAAATGCGCATATGAACTTCTTTTGCTCCTGCATCGCGAAGCATTCGTACAATTTTAAGGGATGTTGTTCCACGTACAATAGAGTCATCAACCAGAATAACACGTTTTCCTTCAATCACAGGACGGTTTGCCGAATGTTTTAACTTGACGCCAAAAGCGCGAATTTGTTGTGTTGGTTCGATAAAAGTGCGGCCAACATAGTGATTACGAATAATACCAAGCTCGAAGGGAATTCCAATTTTTTGTGCATAGCCAATTGCAGCAGGCGTTCCTCCATCAGGAACAGGAACCACAACATCACCCTCACAAGGGGCTTCCTGTGCTAAACGGCTTCCCATATTTTTGCGTATTGTATAAACACTACGCCCTCCAACGATTGAGTCTGGGCGGGCAAAATAAACATATTCAAACAAGCAAAGTTTTTCTGGTTTTGTATTTTCTGGTTTTATAATTTTTTTCGTAATTTCCCCATTTTTTTGTATTTCACATATGATGATTTCTCCATTTTTAACATCACGGACATATTTTGCTCCAATAATATCAAGAGCACAAGTTTCAGAACAAAAGATAGGCTTACCATCAAGTTCCCCCATCACGAGAGGTCTAATTCCTGTTGGATCGCGTGCCGCAATAAGTTTTGTACGTGTGAGCGCTAACATAGCATACCCACCTTCTACTTGCCGAATCGCATCAACAAAACGATCAGAGGACGATTCATAACGTGAGCGGGCAATAAGATGGAGAAAAACTTCTGAATCCGACGTTGATTGACAGATAGCACCAGAAGCGATGAGTTCACGGCGTAATGTGAGACCATTGGTAAGATTACCATTATGCGCAATAGCAATACCTCCAACTTTCAATTCAGCAAAAAGGGGTTGAACATTGCGTAATGCCACTTCTCCAGTTGTTGAATAACGGGTATGTCCAATAGCACGATTTCCTGGTAAGCGTGCAAGTGTTGCAGGGTTTGTATAGTGATCTCCAACAAGACCTAAATGCTTTTCTTGATGAAATATTTTATTATGGTAAGAAACAATCCCAGCTGCTTCTTGCCCACGATGCTGAAGTGCGTGGAGTCCAAGAGCTGTTAATGTTGCGGCATCTTCATGCCCAAGAATACCAAAAACTCCACATTCTTCATGAAGGGTATCATCATCTAATGAAAATTCTTGACAGAAAACATCGCTTTTTATCATCATATTCTTTCAGTTGTGATATGGAGGAATCATTAATATCACATTTTACATCATTTAGTTCTCTTTCCTCATGAAAAACTATTCTCTATTTTTTGAAAATTATCTTTTCATGAGAGTGTTGCTCATACGTATGTTTATTGCTGTCTTTAAACAAATTTTCCGTCTTTTCGAGAACAGATCCAATATCTTTTGGGAGTATTTCCCAAACTTTTTGTCCCAATGAATCTAAAATAGGCCTTGTTTTTGCATTTTTTAACCAATTCGCTTGAAGCTCGGGTTTAATCAGTGCATTAAGCAGTAACATACCGATGACCATGATAAGTAAACCACGAAGTGCTCCAAAAATAAAACCAATAGTACGGTCAAGGATACCAATTCGACTATCGATAATAAAATCAGAGATCTTCATTGTAATAATTGAAGTAATAATGAGAACAATAATAAAAATTGTGACCAATGTTGTGATCAATGCAATCATTTTATTAGAGAGATATTGTTCAAAGAAAGGTAAGACAGGTTTGAATAAAAACAGTGTCGTAACAGCTGCAACTGCCCAAGAAATCAACGATAACACTTCACGTGAAAATCCTCGAAGCATAGCAAGAAAAGCGGACAACAGGATGATTACTACGACAATTCCATCAAGGATTGTTATGATCATTTGTTTGTTCCTTATACATAAAGTTGTGTTCTTTTAAGTCTGTGTGCAAATATATTTTTTGTTATGCCATTTTTTGTTCTTATAGCAAGGATCTTTTGTATTTTATAGAGTTTTTTCTATATTATCATATCTGTGGTGCAGATCATTTTTTACTTACGGTAAGAGTAGCAACGAGTTCGGGAAGGTCGGAGAAAGTTTTTTGTTGAAAGTTGAGCGACTTCATCATTTCGGTTGTTGTTGTGGGGTGAAAGGCTCCTTGAAAGCCGAGTTTTTTTGCTTCATTGATGCGCTGTGCTGAATGTGCAACAGCGCGGGTAGCTCCTGAAAGACTAACTTCACCAAAATATACATAATCCGTTGGCAATGCGATATTGGCAAGAGAAGATACCAAAGCAGCGGCTACAGCTAAATCAGCAGCGGGTTCTGATATGCGATATCCACCTGCTACGTTCAGATAGACATCATGCTGTCCAAAACGAATGCCACAATGGGCTTCTAAAACGGCAAGAATCATAGAAAGGCGATTTCCATCCCATCCGACAACCGCACGTCTTGGTGTCCCAAGGGAAGAAGGAGCAACAAGCGCTTGAATTTCTACGAGTATCGGGCGAGTCCCTTCCATTCCTGCAAAAACAGCAGCGCCTGGTGCTTTTTCATTACGTTCCCCTAAAAATAATTCAGATGGATTTATCACTTCGCGTAATCCTTTATCAGACATTTCAAAGACACCAATTTCATCTGTTGGTCCGAAGCGATTTTTTACAGTTCTAAGAATGCGATAATGATGTCCTCCTTCACCCTCAAAATAGAGAACGCCATCAACCATATGTTCAACGACTCGAGGACCAGCAATTTGTCCATCTTTTGTAACATGCCCAACAAGAACAACGGCGGCTCCTGTTTTCTTGGCAAAGCGGATCATTGCCTGAGCACCGATACGTACTTGTGTGACAGTGCCAGGTGCTGAATCTGCTGTATCTGACCATAGGGTTTGAATCGAATCGATAATCACCATATCAAGGTTTTTATGTTCGCTTAAGGTTGCCAGAATATCTTCAACATTGGTTTCAGCAGCAAGTTTCACTTCTGTATTGTTAGCTTCAAGCCTTTGTGCGCGCAGACAAATTTGCGCAATAGCCTCTTCACCTGAAACATAGATGACATTATATCCTTTACGTGATAAAGTAGCGGCTGTTTGTGTCAGCAATGTTGATTTACCAATACCCGGATCACCTCCAACAAGGAGTGCTGATCCACGGACAAAGCCCCCACCGGTAACACGATCAAGTTCAGCAATACCAGAATGAATACGTGGAGCATCTTCGATATTTCCAGAAAGAGATGTGAGTGTGACAATGCGTCCTTTACGAGCATTCTGCTTAGGACCACTTCCTATGCCGCTATTTATAGTTTCTTCGATAAGAGAATTCCATTCCCCACAAGCGCTACATTTCCCTGCCCAACGAGAATGGATGGTTCCGCAATTTTGACAGATAAATTGAATACGATTACGCGCCATATCGATTTAACCAATTTGCTCTGGAAGATAATCATTATCTTCCAGGTCACTGAATCGTGTGAAAGAAGACTGAAAGGCAAGTGGCACGATTCCTGTCGGTCCATGACGTTGTTTTGCAACAATAACATCAGCTTTTCCAAAAACTTTGTCCATTGTCTCTATCCATTTCATATGTTCAAGGCTACCGAACTTTGGTTCTTCATTTTTGAGGTAATATTCTTCGCGATAGACAAACAGAACGATGTCGGCATCTTGCTCAATAGAACCAAATCCACCTAAATCTGAAAGTTTTGGGCGTTTATCTGTTCTGTTTTCAACTTGATGTGAAAGTTGTGAAAGAGCAATAATAGGGATATTTAATTCTTTTGCTAAAGCTTTTAATTCTGCAGTGATTTCTTGAATACGATATTCAGATGTGTATTTTAAATCACTTGTCGTGAGTTGGATATAATCAATAATTAAGACATCCAAACCATGTTTTTGCTTGAGACGCCGAGCACGGGCAGCCAGTTGTGAAACTGATATTCCTCCAGTTTGATCAATATAAAGGGGTGCCTTTTGGAGCTGATTTACCGTACGAATAATTTTTGAAAATTGTTCATCTGAAATATGACCACGTCGAATATCAGAAGAAGAGACTTCCGTTTGTTCAGAAATAATACGTGTTGCAAGCTGCTCTGAGGACATTTCAAGTGAGAAGAACCCTACAACGCCGCCTTCATTTTCTTGGATATTACCATTATGATTATAAGCATTGGCAATATTAAAGGCAATATTGGTAGCAAGTGAAGTTTTACCCATACCAGGGCGTCCCGCAAGGATAATTAAGTCGGATGGTTGTAATCCTCCCATTTTTTCATCAAGTGTTTGAATATGAGTCGCTATCCCTGATATTTGCGAAGAGCGCTTTTTTGCAGCACTTGCTATATCAACAACTCTTTTGATAGCTTCATCAAGACTGTCAAATCTACTATCGCAGTCTTCTTTTTTTTCTAGCATAATTATACACTTTCCTTTTGTTAGATATCAGTTTTTATGCAATTTTATATCAAGAATATTTTGCATGTTGTAGAATTTTCTCTGTGCTGTAGTATTTAAAACACTGCTTGTTTTTTATATTGCGGTAACTAGGGTAATTTTTCAGATAGATTAGAAAATATTTTTGTTAAAAGGTTAGAGGTTGTCCTATAAAGAGGAAAGTTTCTGATATTCTACATAATAGTCAGCCTTGCACAACAGCAGCAATTATTTTTGAATTTAAAAACAAGAAAATGAGTGTCTTGTGAGAAGGAGTTTTGTAAAAGAAGGAACAATATAGAAAGATTTAGATTAGCTATGGATTTTAATATATGTACCCCACTTACAACATTAAGAGATGTGTTATCATTTCATGCAAGAAGAATGTTATTAAATAGCAAATAACGGCGGCTAGAATCATTGAAAAATGATTCTTTGTAAGAAATTTCATTCTTGATAAGAACTACATTTTTTAATGAGAAGAATGGTTTCACAATTTTGACAGATAAATTGAATACGATTGCGCGTCATGTTGATTTAACCAATTTGCTCTGGAAGATAATTACTATCGGCCAGATCACTAAAGCGTGTGAAGTCAGATTGAAAGGCAAGGGGAACGATTCCTGTCGGACCATGGCGCTGTTTTGCAATAATAACATCAGCTTTTCCAAAAGCTTTGTCCATTATTTCTAGCCATTTTTGATGTTCCAAAGTGTTTAGTTTTGGTTCTTCATTTTTGAGATAATATTCTTCGCGATAGACAAACAGAACGATGTCGGCATCTTGCTCAATTGAACCAGATTCACGTAAATCTGAGAGCTGTGGACGTTTATCTGTTCTATTTTCTACTTGACGTGAAAGTTGAGAGAGAGCGATAATAGGAATATTCAATTCTTTCGCTAATGCTTTTAATCCTGTGGTAATTTCTGTGATCTCTTGAACACGATTTTCTGATGAACGCTTTGAACTGCTTGTCATGAGTTGGATATAGTCAATAAACAAGATATCTAAACCATGTTGCCGCTTGAGACGCCGCGCACGAGCAGCTAATTGCGTAATTGATATTCCACCAGTTTGATCAATATAAAGGGGTGCCTTTTGTAGTTGGTTCACCGCACGAATAATTTTTGAAAATTGTTCATCTGAAATATTACCACGCCGAATATCAGAAGAAGAGACTTCTGTTTGTTCAGAAATAATACGGGTTGCAAGCTGTTCGGATGACATCTCAAGTGAGAAGAATCCTACAATGCCGCCTTCATTTTCTTGGATATTGGCATTACGATTATAAGCATTAGCAATATTAAAGGCAATATTGGTAGCCAGTGAAGTTTTACCCATACCAGGGCGGCCCGCAAGGATAATTAAGTCAGATGCTTGTAATCCTCCCATTTTTTCATCAAGTGTTTTAATATGGGTGGCTATCCCTGATAATTGTGAAGAGCGCTTTTTCGCAGCACTTGCCATATCGATAGCTTTTTTAATAGCCTCATTAAAATTTTCAAATCCACCTCCATATTTCCCTTTTTCTGCTAGCTCAAATAACTGATTTTCAACAGTTTCAATTTGTTGGGTAGGCGTGAGTTCTACAGGAGCATCAAAGGCTGTATTGACAACTTGAGTTCCAAGGTTAATCAAAGACCGTCGGATAAAAAGATCGTAAATGACGCGTCCATAATCTTCAGCGTTAATAATAGTGACTGCCTCTGTGGCTAAGCGAACAACATATTGGTATACAGTAATATCTCCAATTTTTTCTTCCATTTGGATATAGGGCTTGATTGTAACTGGATCTACACGTTTTCCTGTTTTAATAAGATGAGATAAAACATGATAAATTTTTTGATGCAATGGTTCAAAAAAATGTTCTGGTTTTAGAAAATCTGAAACGCGGTCAAGAGAATCATTGTTTATAAAGATGGCACCAAGCAATGCCTGTTCAGCTTCAATATTATGCGGAAGTTGCTGAAAAGAAGGAGAATCCTCTTTCTTTGAAGAGCTGACATTAACAACGTTAGTTTCTTCCATAATATTTTTCCACTAAAATTCTAAGTCTAGCTACTTTAGGCGATAAATTGAAAATCGTATAATTAAAAGAATAGAGCGACAAATCTTCATTTTAAGTTAAAATTATATAATTTTTTGAAACTCTCTTTTCGTTCCTCATTTATCATTTGTGTATTATTTATATAACGTCTATCTATTTTATTTTATAATATGTGATTTTAAAGTGGAAGTTTTGCTACTCTAAATTTAAGTATTTTTAAGTTACTTAACCTTAAAATTCCAATATCTGTGTAAGTAGAATTATTTTTTTATAACTGAAATTATTTCAGATCATGTGAGGATATAATCAACTTAACGCTCATACAAACTTTAGCCTTAAGGGTAGAACTTTAAATTATTTTTGCTTTATATGCTGGAAAACAAAAGACATTTCCTCTTAGTGATATTATCATTCTCGGCATGTAATGCCTTTAAATAGTATATTTCTAATTCTTTCATAAAAATTAGGTTCTTTATGTACGATAGCCATAAAATACTCACTTTTAAAGTGTGAGTATTTTATGAGCGATATTTATAATGGAATAAAAAATATAAAACAGAAAGAAAAAATAGCAATTAAGCTTCTTGATGAGAACTGTTTATATCGTTGTCATTAATTTCTTCTGCCAATAATTCTTCCTGACTTTCTTCTAATAATTCTTCTTGAATATTATATATTTCTTTAGCCGAAGTGAGAGTTTCACCTTCTGCTTGGCGTTGTGCTTCACTGGTAGAACGCGCAACGTTAATAATCACAGAAATTTGAACATCTGGATGTAAACTAAGAGTGATAGTGTGAAGACCGATCATTTTTATTGGATGATTAAGTTCGATTTGATTTCTTCCAATAGAAAAGCCTTCATCTGTTATGATTTCAGCAATATCACGTGTTGACACAGAACCATAAAGTTGTCCCGTTTCACCAGCAGAACGAACAACAATGAATGATTGTCCATCAAGTTTTTCAGCAATTTTTTGCGCTTCGCTTTTGCGTTCAAGATTACGTGCTTCAAGTTGTGCACGTTGTACCTCAAAATGTTTTTTATTAGCTTCATTTGCCCGTAAAGCTTTACCTTGAGGCAAGAGAAAATTACGCGCATAACCATCTTTAACTGAGACAATATCACCCATCTGACCAAGACGAGGAATGCGCTCAAGTAAAATAATATCCATAGTTTTTCCTTTCGAACAAATAAATTTAGTGGAGTTTTTTGCGTGATTGAAAATTGTATTGAATAGCAGCCCAAATTCCCATCAAAAGTACCATGAAAACAATGGGTGGAGCAAAAACGACTGTAAAAATAGCAATATAAACAAGAGAAAGTATAATAATTCGACCGTTTACCCCTTTTGTAATATTGTGAAGATATGCTAGACCGCTAATTAATATGATGACAATGTATGCAGTACTAAAGACAAGGGTACTCAAGTTAAGAGAAGCGCTCAGCTCAACCATCGATGTTATGCAAACAATAATGAAAATAATAATTCCAGAAATTGGAAGGCGGAGAGTTTGGCTCCAATCATCACGGGGTCTTTTCAGCCATTTCATATGTTGTGCTGCTATAATGGAAAAGTAAAGGTTACCAATGAGAAAAACCAAACTATAAATAGTCAAAGAAAAAGCAGTAAAAGTTGCTGTATGCGTCATTAAAAGCTCACTAAAAGCGCGTATATAGGCTTCTTTTATTGACTGTGTTTGTTGTAGAGTTTGTGCTATGTTTTCGGTGATTTTTTTTGCAACGATGGGTGTGGAAGGACGTGTTTGAACATAGAGCCCAATGAAAGTTGCTATAAGAGCGATAAAATTAGTTAAATGAAAAATAACCGATGATAATGGATACCATATCAGTTCATTTTCTTTTTGCGCTGGTCGTGCAAGCCCAAGAAGCCAAGAAGCATAGACAGCAGGAAGGAAAAATAAGACCATAAAGCCAAGAGCAATATAGGTATTAGTGGTTATGATAAGAACAACAGTAGCACTTATGAGGGCGATGAGACTGGCTAATGTTCCTTGACCGAACGCAACAATAAAAATTGGTAATGAAAGAAAGCAGCCAAGAAGAAGAGAAAAAAAGGGCACGATATTTGCAACACTGATGATTGCCAACCCTATCACAACAGCAAATAATCCTGCTAAAATACCGGTTAATATCTCATAAGTACGATTTTTTTTCATTTATTGCTGTCCTGCTTTCTGCAGTTAGAGGCGTGTCAATACCCCAACTTTGACATTTAATAGCTTAACATAGGATACAACAAGCTATTTTTTAACCATATAAGAAAAGCAACTGGAGAAACTCTCCAGTTGCATAGCATATTGATTGCTTACTTTATAACGTACGGAAGTAAGCCTAAAAAGCGAGCACGTTTGATAGCATTAGCTAATTCGCGCTGTTTTTTCTGACTAACAGCAGTAATCCGTGAAGGAACAATTTTCCCACGTTCGGAAATATAACGTTGTAACAACTTGATGTCTTTATAATCAATTTTGGGAGCATTGGTCCCTGAAAAAGGACATGTTTTACGACGACGATGAAAGGGGCGACGTGCAGAGTTTTGATTAGTATCAGTCATCATTCTACCCCTTCTATAGTATTTTCACGTTGACGACGTGGAAAACGAGGACGCTCTTCATCATGTCCAATGTGACTATTGCGATCAAGGTGTGAGAGCATAGCAGATTTTTCTTTTTCGTGTTTTTCTACGCGAATGGTCATATAACGCAAAATATCTTCATTGATGCGCATCTGACGCTCCACTTCAGCAATTGCTGAAGCTGGTGCATCAATATTGACTAAGACATAATAAGCTTTACGGTTTTTACGAATACGGTAAGCAAGAGGACGAAGTCCCCAATTTTCTATACGCCCAACTTTTCCACCATGCGCTTCAATGACACCTTTGTAGAGACTCAAAAGTTCATCAACTTGCTGCGGAGCAATGTCTTGTCGGGCAAGGAACATATGTTCATAAAGAGCCATTGTTTTGCCTTTCTTCAATTAAATTTCACCGGTTTTAGCGCAAAGCCTCTGCGACTTGTCTTTTTTGGAAATCCAAAGAAGAAAGGACGCGTTTACAATTCGAGACATCTCAGAGCGGAGACACGGGAGGCCGGAAACATTGTATTTCCTACTGATATTTTACAGCCCTCCGTTCAACCTCCAGCTAAAGTGCCGGCAACGAATATTTCATATCTACAGGTTATCTTTTAAAATAGCAAGTTTATGCACATAAAAAATTGATTTGTTAAATCTTGATATATTTCCTTCTTCTACAAAAAGATAATACTGTAATATAAAGGCAAAGGAGGGAAAAATGGACTTTTTAAACCAGATTGATGTTACACTCTTTGAAATGTTTGTCGGCAATCATCAAGCTTGGTCGATTATAGTTTTGTTTAGTATTTTTTGTGCAAAGTTTTTAATTTATATTATTCCTCTCCATCTTTGTGCGTTGTGGTTTTGTAGTGGGGAGAGGGAACGGTGTGTTGTGCTAAGCATTTGCATGAGTATTTGTGCATCTCTTTTCATAGGTTATCTCATTTCTCTTTTTTATTTTCATCCTCGCCCATTCGTGGTAGGGCTGACGACACCGTTTATTCAACATCGTGCAACAGCTTCTTTTCCTAGTAATCATGCCTTGACCATTGCATCTTATGCAGCTAACTTTTATTTTTACCGATACAAAGTTACTTTTAAATTTGCCACCGTATTTTTGTGTTTGATCTGTTGGGCGCGCATCTTTGTGGGTGTACATTATCCCTTTGATATTTTAGCAGGTGCACTTTTAGGAAGTCTCATAAGTTTGGGTGTTATTCAGTTTATAGCACCCTATTTTCCTAAGTTTTTATATCAAATTCCGCCCTTAAAATATAATTTTAAGTGTGGTATTCGTTTTAAATAAAGGGCTTTATATTGATTTGTGCGGATGAATAAGGTCAAAAGAAAATAATTTAATTGTACAGTTTTAGGAGTTGATAAATGGGTGCAGCTTTTATTTTTCCAGGGCAGGGGAGTCAACTTGTTGGTATGGGGAAAGCGCTTGCAGAGCAATTTATTGTCGCAAGGATGGTTTTCGAGGAAGTTGATGATGCTTTGGGTGAGAAATTATCAAAGATCATTTTTGAAGGACCAGCAGATGTTTTAACGTTAACAGCAAATGCACAACCGGCATTAATGGCTGTATCTATGGCTGTCATTCGTGTGATGAAACAATTAGGGCTTCGTATAGAAGAAAAGGTAAGGTTTGTTGCTGGTCATTCTTTAGGCGAATATTCGGCTCTTTGTGCTGCTGGTACATTTACTCTCACAGATACGGCAAGACTTTTGCGTATTCGTGGCAATGCTATGCAGGCTGCTGTCGCGGTTGGTGAAGGTTCTATGGCTGCATTAATTGGTTTAGAAGAGCACATTGTGGAAGAAATTTGTGAAACTGTTTCTGGAGAAGGACTATGTCAGATTGCTAATGATAATGGTGGTGGGCAAATTGTTATTTCCGGTAAAGCAAAAGCAGTTGAGGCAGCGGTAGAGATTGCATCAACAAAAGGTGCAAAACGTGCACTTCTTCTTCCTGTTTCTGCACCTTTTCATTCATCTTTAATGCAACCTGCTGCTGATGCCATGAAGAAAGCACTTTTGACTGTTAACAAAATGTCCCCTATTGTTCCTTTGATTGCCAATGTTTCTGTTGCACCTGAGAGCAATCCAGAGCGTATTACTACTCTTCTTGTCCAACAAGTGACTGGGAGGGTGCGATGGCGTGAAACAATAGAATGGATCGCTGCTAATGGAGTTGATACGCTTTTTGAAGTTGGTTCTGGAAAAGTTTTAACAGGTTTAACGCGTCGTATTAACAAAGATATAAAGGGGGTAACCATTGGAACAGTTGATGAAATAGAATCAGCGCTAGGTATGCTTGGCGTTTAATCTATAAGGAGTTAAAAGATGTTTAGATTAACAGGACGTAAAGCTCTTGTAACGGGGGCTTCGGGAGGAATTGGTGAGGCAATTGCACGCTGCTTTCATGCACAAGGAGCCATTGTTGGACTTCATGGAACACGTGAAGAAAAGCTCAGAGAAGTGGCGGCAGAATTAGGGCAGAATGTTTTTGTATTTCCCGCTAATCTTTCTGAACGCCAATCGATTAAACAATTGGCTGAAGTTGCAGAAAGAGAAATGGATGGCGTCGATATTTTGGTTAACAATGCGGGAATCACTAGGGATGGTCTTTTTGTGCGTATGCAAGATAAAGACTGGGATGATGTTTTAGAAGTTAACCTAACAGCTGCTTCTCTTTTGACGCGTGAATTAATACATTCTATGATGCGCCGCCGTTATGGAAGAATTATTAACATTACATCTGTTGTTGGTGTAGTGGGAAATCCTGGACAAACGAATTATTGTGCTGCAAAAGCAGGCTTGATAGGTTTTTCTAAAGCATTGGCACAAGAAATTGCTTCGCGAAATATTACTGTCAATTGTATTGCTCCAGGATTTATTAAATCTGCAATGACAGACAAGCTTAATGAAAAGCAAAAAGAAGCCATTATGGCTGCGATTCCAATGAAGCGTATGGGAAGTGGGCAAGAAATAGCCACTGCTGCTGTTTATTTAGCAAGCGATGAAGCAGCCTATACGACAGGTCAAACACTCCATATCAATGGTGGAATGGCAATGATATGAGTATTTATTTTATTCCACATTGATTTATGAGTTGTATTATTTTAGATAGTAACGATTGAAATGGATAGATGCATCTATTTCTTTAATATGGTCGTTAATCAATTGATGTCGGAATGTCAGATTGGTTCATTTTGTAGGGGATATCCACAGGATATTTTAAATCATTACTAAAATCTTTTAAAGTAATGCATCTATTGCTTGATTAGATGAACCGATATAGTTAACCAAATTATAGGAAATATAAATTCGAGGATTTCAACATGAGTGATACAGTAGAGCGCGTTAAAAAAATTATCGTCGAACATCTTGGGGTTAATGCTGATAAAGTTGTAGAAAATGCAAGCTTTATCGATGATCTAGGGGCTGATAGCCTTGATACGGTTGAACTCGTTATGGCTTTTGAAGAAGAGTTTGGGGTAGAAATTCCAGATGAAGCTGCTGAAACGATTTTTACAGTTGGCGATGCAGTCAAGTTCATTGATAAAGCTTCTGCATGATTACTAAAGGGCAAAGGCATAAATTGCTTTTGCCTATATTCTTCGGAGCTCTTTTGAAAAGAGAGCTTTGAGAGGTGAAGTTTAGTTCAAGGTTAGAAGTTATGAGACGTGTTGTTGTTACTGGTTTAGGATTGGTATCTCCATTAGCTGGTAATATTGAATATAGTTGGAAACGACTTCTTGAAGGAAGAAGTGGTGTCCGACGTATCACTGAGTTTGATGTGTCAGATTTGCCATGCCAGATTGCTGCGCGTATCCCCTTAGGGGATGGAACAGAGGGGACCTATAATGCTGATTTGTATATGGAACCTAAGGAGCAACGTAAAGTTGATGCATTTATTGTTTATGCAATGGCTGCTGCTAACCAAGCGCTTGCAGATGCCGAATGGTTTCCTAAGAGTGATGAAGATCAGATTTGTACAGGTGTGTTAATTGGTTCGGGAATTGGGGGAGTTGAGGGTATTGTTGAAGCTGGTTATACGCTTCGTGATAAGGGCCCACGTCGTGTTTCTCCCTTTTTTATTCCAGGTCGTTTGATTAATCTTGCTTCTGGTTATGTGTCTATTCAATATGGTTTACGGGGGCCTAATCATTCTGTTGTAACTGCTTGTTCAACAGGGGCGCATGCGATTGGTGATGCGGCACGTTTGATTATGTTTGGTGATGCAGATGTCATGGTGGCAGGGGGGACTGAATCTCCGATAAATCGGATATCTCTTGCAGGTTTTGCAGCTTGTAGAGCTCTTTCTACTTGTCGCAATGATGATCCTGAACGGGCGTCACGTCCTTATGATACTGATCGTGATGGTTTTGTGATGGGGGAAGGAGCAGCTGTTGTTGTTTTAGAAGAGCTGGAACATGCCAAAAAACGAGGGGCGCATATTTATGCTGAGGTTATTGGTTATGGTTTATCTGGTGACGCTTACCACATTACAGCACCTTCAGAAAGTGGTGAAGGGGCTCAGCGTAGTATGATAGCTGCTCTTAAGCGTGCACAAGTGAATGTGAGTGAACTTGATTATATTAATGCTCATGGTACATCTACGATGGCTGATTCCATAGAGCTAGCGGCTGTTGAGCGTGTTTTAGGGAGTTATGCACCACAAGTTTCTATGTCATCAACGAAATCATCTATCGGGCATTTACTTGGTGCAGCCGGTGCTGCTGAGGCTATTTTTTCTATTTTAGCTATACGGGATAATATAGCCCCAGCGACACTTAATCTTGACAATCCATCGATTGAAACAAAAATCGATCTTGTACCACACAAACCGCGTGAACGAAAGATTGATACGATTCTTTCTAATTCTTTTGGATTTGGTGGGACAAATGCATCGTTGGTGATGCGACGTTTTAGGGGATAATAAGTATTTTTATTTAATTTCTGCTTTTGAGTTTCCTACTTTATTATAAGGTGAATGAGAGATTATAATATTATCCTTAATTGCTATTGAGGGGTTATGTCCGATGTGAAAAATGGAAAATCATTAAAGGACGTAAGTGATTCCTCTTCGAATCATTTAGCAGATAGTTATGACATGTTAATACATAAAAAACGAAAGAAATCATCTATCGTCCGTAATCCGTTGGTCATTCTCGGTCATTTTTTTCTTATGCTGATTGTGATTATTCTTTTTGCCATAAGTATTCCTCTTTATATTGGAAAAAGTATTTTTGAAGAAAAGGGAAAAATTGAGGAAGAACAAATTGTTCTTATCCATCCTGGTACCGGAATTCGTGAAATTGCTTCATTGCTAGAAAAACGTGGTTTCATTCGATCATCAGATATTTTTGTTTATGGGGTTGGTTATCACCAAAAAACAACGCATCTGAAGGCTGGTGAATATTTAATTCCAGCTCATGCTTCGATGCAGGATATTATGGATATTCTTGTGAAAGGAAAATCTATAGAGTATACATTTACAGTACCTGAAGGTTTAACGGTTCAGCAAGTTTTCGATCGATTAGCTGCGAATGAAATTTTGATTGGAGACCTTCCAAAAATTTTGCCTCCAGAAGGCTGTTTAATGACGGATACGGTTCGTTTTATTCGGGGGACAACGCGTAAAGAGATTGTAAATAGATTGCGTGAAGGACAGACAAAATTAATTCATGCTATATGGGCTACGCGTTCACCTGGTTTACCTATTAAATCAATTGATGAATTTGTTATATTAGCCTCAATTGTTGAGAAAGAAACGGGAATTGCAGCAGAAAGACCAATGGTTGCTGCGGTATTTTATAACCGCCTTACAAAGCATATGCGTCTTCAATCGGATCCAACAGTAATTTATGGTCTCTTCGGAGGAAAAGGAAAACCATCCGGTCGTGCGATTTATCGTTCAGATCTTGAGAAGGAAACACCATATAATACTTATAAAATTAATGGTTTGCCCCCAACGGCTATTGCAAATCCAGGTCGAGATTCTTTGAAAGCGGTGGCACATCCACCAAGCAGTGATGCACTTTATTTTGTTGCTGATGGTTCAGGAGGGCATGTTTTTTCTCGAACTTTAGAAGAACATAATATGAATGTTCGCAAGTGGCGAGAATTAAAGGCAAGACATTGAATTTATAGTGATAACACATCTTTTTGCATCGTAAATGAAAGTCTCAAATATAGTAAAATTTTTCTATTTAAACTTTTTATGAGAATGATAAAAAATTATTTTCTTGTCTGTCACAAGTGGGAAGTGGGATTAGCGTATGGATAAAAATATTTAAGAAAGAAGTGAATATACTGCTAATACCTTATCTCAAAAAAGAGCAGAATAACATTGAGAATTTCTAAGAAAACACATTGATTAGGGGATAGGTTGAGATAATGTATAATTCAAATTTTGGAGAAACATTTATGAACAAAGTAGAGTGATGTAATGACAGTCTTTGAAAGTAAATTGAGTACTATAAAAATGAATAAACGCCGCGGTTTTTTATTTATTCTCTCTTCGCCTTCAGGTGCTGGAAAATCAACAATTTCTCGATTACTTCTAAAAGAGGGACAATTAGAGCTTTCCGTAAGTATGACCACAAGGAAAAGGCGTCCTAGTGAAGTAGATGGGCTGCATTATAACTTTATTTCAAAGGAAGAGTTTGAATATAAGCGTGATAGAAATGAATTTATTGAATGGGCAGAAGTTCACGGAAATTATTACGGCACTTTACGTGAAACTGTTGAAAACGCATTGAATGCTGGCCATGATATGTTATTTGATATTGATTATCAAGGTACCGAGCAGCTACAAAAAAAGATGCTAGGAGATACTGTATCTGTTTTTATCCTTCCACCATCAATGAAAGAGCTTGTTTCGCGTTTACATCGTCGAGCAGAAGATAGTCAAGATATCATCAATTTGCGATTAGAAAATGCACGAACGGAGTTAAAGCATTGGCGTTCTTATGATTATGTTGTGATTAACGAAGATTTAGATCAGTCTTTATCTTTTATTAAATCAATTTATTTAGCTGAAACCGTAAAACGTGAGCGTTGTTCTTATCTTGGATCTTTTGTTGATGGGCTTATTGCTGAAAAAATCGATAAATGTTGTGATTAAAAAAGGTTTTATAACACAAAGTGCATTTTTTAGAGCACTAGATGCGCTAAAATTACAAATTCAGAAACCGAGAGCGTTTCAGCACGGCGCGTTCCGTCAATTCCAGCTTTTTCTAAGAGCACTTCACCTCCAAGTGTTTTGAGATTTTGACGAAGCATTTTTCGTCTTTGCCCAAAGGCGGTTTTTGTGACGAGGCTTAGTTTTTGTGCAGAGCAGGAAAGAGGTTGTGTTCGCGGAATAATATGAACAACGGAAGACGTTACTTTAGGTATTGGTATGAAGGCTTGAGGGGGGACATCAAAAGCAATTTTAGCAATGGTACGCCAGCCAGTTAAGACACTAAGACGTCCATAATGAGTAGATTGAGGTTTAGCTGTAATCCGTTTGGCAACTTCACGTTGAAACATCAATGTCATTGATTCATAAAAAGGAGGCCATGGTTCAGTTAAAAGCCAATTTAATAAGAGTTGTGTCCCAATATTATAGGGAAGATTTGCAATAATGCGAGGTTTTACTGGGCTTGTTTCAAAGAGTTTTGAGAAGTCTTGCTTCAGTGCATCATTACAAATAACTTTTAATTTTTTAGGATAGTGTTTTTCTATTTCTAAGAGAGCCGGTATGCAGCGCTCATCGCGTTCTATTGCTGTTACAATGGCACCCTTTGCTAGCAAGGCACGTGTGAGACCTCCAGGACCTGGACCAATTTCAAGAACAGGTTTTCCTTCTATATTGCCTGCTTGATGAGCAATTTTAGATGTTAAATTAAGATCAAAAAGAAAATTCTGCCCCAAAGATTTATGCGCTTGTAATCCGTATATATCAATGACCTCACGCAGAGGAGGGAGATTATCTATTGGCATGGGTTTAAATTATTTTTTGCAAGTTGATTTGCAAGTTTAAGAGCAGCAATAAAGCTTTCGGGAGAGGCTATCCCTTTATCAGCAATGTCAAAAGCAGTTCCGTGATCTGGAGACGTGCGAATAAAAGGTAGACCTAAAGTGACATTAACAGTGCTATCAAAATCTAATGTCTTAACAGGGATAAGGGCTTGATCATGATACATACAAATGGCAACGTCATATGCTTTTCTTGCGCATTCATGGAACATTGTGTCGGCAGGCAGTGGGCCTGCAATATTGAGTCCTTTCTTTTTAAGATATTCAATAGCAGGAGTGATAACTTCAATATCTTCTTTTCCCATTGCACCTCCTTCTCCAGCATGAGGATTAAGACCAGCAACAGCTAGTCGGGGTGACGTTATTTTAAACCTTGTTTTTAAGTCATATTCAGTAATAAGTACCGTTTGAATAATTAAATCACGGGTAAGCTGTGAAGGAACATTTTTAAATGGAATATGAACAGTTATTGGTACTGTTTTTAATCGGGGTCCTGCTAACATCATAACTGGATGATAACATTTATGAAAAGCTTTATGGGCTAAATCGGCTAAAAATTCTGTATGACCTGGAAATTGAAAACCGGCATCATAAAGACTCTTTTTTGCAATAGGACAAGTGATAAGTGCACATGCATGGCCATTTTGAATCAATTGAACACAGCGTTTAATTGCTTCAATAATTCCAGCGGCATTATTCGATGAAGGTATACCTAATTGATCACTTTGTTTGTTTTTTAACGGTATGATAGGAAGAGCGTTTTGAAAATTTTTTGCAGGATTATTGATTAAAACAGATTGCACCTCAACATCAATCTGTAAAAAACGAGCGCGCGAACGAATAACATCTGGATCAGCAAGAAGTACAAAACGTGGAATTTGGCGCGTAACACGCAAATTCCACGCTTTTAGTACTATTTCAGGACCAATTCCGGCAGGATCACCACCGCTAACAATAAGAGCAGCCATTATGAATTTTGAATGCGTGCCACTCGCCGCAGTTCTCCTAAATATTTTTCGCTTAATTCTTCAAGTTTTTGCGGGCTTCTTTTTTTACTATCTTGAAGAGAAAATATCAGTCGAGCGACATAATCATCAGAAACTCTTTTTATTTTGCAGACAGCAATTGCTTCGATTCCATCAGATGTTTCTTGTAATTTTGTCATTTTTCCAGCAGGCGTTTCAAGAATAGCTTGTTCCCATGCATTAGGAAGTTGTGGCTCCAGAAACTTTCCTAAGTGGCGGATAGTAACGTCTAAAATACCTCTTGCTTGATTGTGAGCATTGGCACATCCACGGAAATGTGCGCGAAAATTACTTGCTTCTCTTTGACGTCTTTCAAAGATTTCTGAACGACGATGTGCAGGAATGACAAAAACAATTCGCTGTAATGTATATTCGTTGGTTGAAGGTTTTACACCACCATTTTTTAATATTCTGCGTACAGCTTCTTGTTCGCTAATCATACCAGTTTCAGCTTGATAGCGTGCACTAACAAGACGCCCCCATCCTATTTGTCCACGGATGTAATCTTTAAAGTGTTGCACAGTGATCTCAGTTTGGATCAGAATCTGGTTGAGCTGATCAATCGTCATATTATTTTGTGTCGCAAAATTCTCAAAAGCTCTATCAACTTCATCATTGCTTACTTCAATATTACGACGTTTTATTTCAATATTTTTTAGCTTTTCGTCAATAAGCTCTTTTTTAGCCTGTGCCACCAAATTGCTTTGCTTTTGTTGTAACCTGAGAAAAGCAAGGCGTCTTTGTATATCATAATTTGTGATGGGGTTGCCATTAACTGTAACAACAATAGAAGTCTGCGCAAAGACTGTCGGAATCAAAAATCCATTTATTAGCAGGCTACTTACGCTCAAAGATGCAATATAAAATAAAGCAAGAAAACGCTTTTTCAATTTATTCATGTAAATAGGCTTTCGCATTGTTTATTAATTCTCATCAACAACTTAAAATACACGCTTTCTTTTATAAAAACAATGATAAGTTAAATGACTGATACATTCCCTTTATAAATTAATCTATCTTTTTTCCGATATCTGCAATCGTACGCAATGAAAGAGAGAAATTAAAGTTTTGCAAGGGTGCTTTCCTGCCTGGATTCGTTACCTGTTGATAACCGAATGTTAACCCGAAACATTCATCCATATAACTCAAGCTAATTCCTCGCTTTATAAATGTACCAGATACTAAATCATAACCGGCGTTGCTATTAATGGACCAATAATCTGCCAATTTAAGTCCTGTTTGAAAAGAAATTTCTTGGCGCTTTTGAGAATATTCATAATCTGGTTGCTTTGCGATATAGGCATATTGTAGAGCCGCCCAAAAATTTTGCCATTTTTGTGATGCTTCGATTTCACTACGGCGGATTTTCCCTGTTTTTTTGTCAAAGCGTCCACGCGTTTCTAAGGAAAAACCACTTTTATGGGTTGTACCAAACATTGCAACATAGTCTGAACGTTTTGCCTCTAAGCTAGAATGAGTACCAACATTGATAAAGTCCTTTTCTGCAAAAGAATTCTTTCCTGCTAGATGAAAGGATTGTCCAATGAGACTATAAAGAGACCAATTATCATTAAGGCTTCCAGAATATCTTATACCTATATTGGCTCTTGTACCACCTTCTACACGATCATAACCAGAAAATTTGTCTCGTTGAAAGAGAGTGGTTGCATCAAAGACAAAGCTTTGAGCATTTTCATTAGGAATTTGTCCAATATATTGTTCATTATTGCGTATAAAAATTTGTGCAGTTGGTTCTATAATATGTGTAGAATGATCAGCTATAATGAGGAAGGGATAGCGTAGTTCCAACCCTGCTGTTGCCATGCCACGAATTGCTGAACCATGAATTGCGGATAAGGCATTGTTTTCTATAGAATCTGTATGATTTTTGCTTGCATTGGTTGTAATGATATCAGTTCGTAGAGAGAGAAGAGGGGTTAAAATGAGTCCATTGTGCGTGTTGAAGCGCTTTTTCCACTGAAGCTCGTTTGTTAAACGCAAACTATTTCCAGCCATACCAGAAAGTCTTACTGTGTTGAGAGGGTTTCCGTTCTGGTCGGGTGAACTGAAGTCAGCATGGCGACGATAAACTGATTGTATATTACTATGGAAGGTAAGCTCTCCATTATAAATGGGTTCATCTGGTGTGAAAAAATAATCGATGCGTGGTAAGACCCACGCTTGTCGAGAGTGACGTTCATAATGAGGATCATTCAGTATTGAATCTTGAACTTTAAAATGATAAAAACGCATATCAAAATAATTTTTTCCTGCAAGACCATTCAGATAGATCTGAGAAAGTTGTGTAGGATTGTTATAGTTTTCAAGTTTATAGGCACGACTAAAATGCCGATCTGATTGTGCAAGAATATCCCATCCATAAGCCCAGTGTGAGTTAATACGAGAATCCCCCTTTGTCGCCAGCATATAACGGTTTTTATGTTGGGCATCAATCGTATCATTATCAAATCTATGCGGTTTCATTTGATATATATGAGCAAAGCGAATGTTATAACGGCCCGTTTTTAAACGCTGACGCCATTCCCCTTCGGTTAAAAGCCCTTGTTGGGTATAAACCGTAGAAGAAAGGGTAAAATCATAATGGGGGGCGAGATTCCAGAAATAAGAATTCTTTATCCCCATACCGAGATAATCAGTATAAAAAAAATGAGGAGTAAGCAGACCGCTAGCACGCCTGACAGTTGGATCATAGATCTCAAAATTTGGAAATTTTATAACCGGTACACCAAAAACTTCAAAACTGCTATTTTCAAACCGAATTTTTTTGACGCTATTATTCCATATGATCTTTCTTGCTTTAATTTTCCATAGGACGTCTCGATCTGGTTTATAAGAGCAAGGTTCACAGGCTGTATAGGTTGCATTTTCAAAGACTGTTATGTGATTGTGTTTGCGTGTAGCATTTTGGGCTGAAAAGTGAACATTGTTGGCTGTATCAATACGTAAGGCGTTTACAAAACCCTCGCCAAGATCTTTGGTCATATCAATTTGGTTGGAATAAATTTTATTACCATCCTTTTGAGTAATTTCAACGTTCCCTTGTGCTATAAGCCGTCCTGTTTTTTGATTGTAAATAATTTTTTGAGCGATAACTTTATTGCCATCATATTCGATTTTGACATTACCGTTTGCAGAAACAGTGTTTTCATCACGATTGTAGATGAGTTCATCCGCAGAGAGCAAAAGAGGAGGTTCCGGATTTTGAATGCGACTTTGAGAAGGAGATTGAAGGCTTTGAGCGTGCGCACAATAAGATAAAGCACCTCCTAAAATAATCCCCACAACACTTTTAAAAGCGAGAGCACTTAATTTTGTTAAAATAGTTTTTTTAAGTGTTAATGCTTTCACTTAGCCATCCTCTTTATGAAGTAAAAAAGAGATTCCTAAGAATAACGCAATAACAACGGGTGTCCAAGCTGCAATAATTGGTGGAATATATCCAGCATTACCAAAAGCTTGAACAAGTACGGAAATAACATAAAGCATAAACCCAGCTATTACGCCACCAAGAATCAACATTCTAGATTGCCCAAAACGTGTAAAATTTAAAGATACAGTTGCTGCAATGAGGGTCATTGCCACAAGCAATGCCGGTAATGCAATCAAAGATTGGAAATACATATCAAAATTATTAGCAGAATAGCCAAATGAACGTGCAATCATAATTTTTTTTGGCAATTGGTAAAATGGAATAGTTGCGGGATTCACTAAACGTTCCGTTAAAAATTCAGGTTTTAGATTGGTTTTTATTTGCAACACGGTAAATTTTTCAGGAGGATGCCCTATTTTATAGATTGTTCCATTTGTTAATTGCCAAAATCCATTAGTCAAGGTTGCTTTTGGGGCGTTAATCCAATTTTTAACGGTTGCATTGTCATTGTATTGTACAAAGGTTGCATCGAGAAGAGAAAGTCCTTGATCGGTGATAGATTTAGCACCAATGGTTGTTCTGCCTAAATTTGTACGTTGTGTTAACCAGTGGATACTTGTATTGTGAAGAGGTGTTAGTACATTGTGATTGCGCCATTCAGTCATCTTTTTTTCTGCTTGAGAAAATCCCCATGCAGCAAGTGGATTAATGAGAAGAATTGAAAATAATCCTAAAAGAAAAGCTCCAAAACAAGCTGGCATAAGAAATTGCCATGCAGAAACACCGATTGAACGAGTCACCACAAGTTCAAGTTTTTTGTTGAGCGAGATAAGCGTTGCCATTGCAGAAAAGAGTGCAATGAAAGGGATAAGTTGTTGCATGATAAAAGGGATGCGTAAAACAGAGAGGAAAAATGCATCTTTTGCTGTATAATGCGGAAGGGAAGATAGCCTACCGGAATTCTCTGTGAAATCGATTAAAAGAGCAAGAACAAAAATGCTTCCCAAGAAATAACAAGTTATTTTAAGATAACGTATAAAAAAATATCGTCCAAGTGTCCACCCAATCATGATATTTTATCCGAGGAATCTTGAGATTTTCGATGTTCAAATTTGTTCATTATTTTTTGAAAAGCGATTTGAAGTATCTCATTAACTTTTGTGGGAAGCCCAATTTTATGATTCGTTAAAAGCATAAAAAAGACAAATGCACTTGTTCCTATAGGTATAATATAAAGGAGAGGAACGTATGCAAGATCGCTTTTTGATTTTTCTGCGAAAAAATATCCTATCCAATACACCAGAAAAGAAAGGGCAATTGCCGAGAGGTTTGCGGAATGACGAGCTTGTCGATGGGAGCGTACATCCCCTGCCGCTGCTAATGCAATAAGTGAAAAAACAATAGGGTAGAGCCATTGTGTTAATCTGCGGTGAAATTCAGCTTTATATTGGAGTGGTTTTCGTTGATAGTAGGGATCTTTTGGGTCAGGGTTTTGTAAATAAGAAAGAGACCGATCTTTTGGATAAAGAGTAGGTGTTTTATCACTGGGGATAAACTCTCCTAGGCTAAAAGTATATGAGCTAAATTGCACGATTGAAACACTGTTATTTTGATGATTGACTCTTTCTATTTCACCGTTATTGAGAACCAGAAAACTGCCGTTTTTATTATTCACAATGGATGCGTCTGTTGCATAATAAAAAAGATCAGTTTTAGGATCACGCTGGTCGGCAATGAAAAGGCGTTCAAGTGTTCCGTTTGGATTTCGTTCGCCAATTTCTATGTAAAGGTTATTGGCGAGTTTTTGAAAGCTCCCTTCACTAATGAATAGATTAATAAGATCAAAATGAGCGCTTGCTAGCATTTGTCGCATATGAAGACGCGCTTGAGGAACAACAAAATTAGCTATAGAAAAGGAGATACAGGATGCAACAATAGCAAGAAGAAGGATAGGTTTCCAAACAGTACTTTTAGGAAAACCAGAGGCATTGATGACAGCAAATTCTGAGTCTTGATGCATTGCTGAGAGGATGGTTGTAACTGCGATCACTAATGCAAATGGAATGACAAGAAAAATAACAGAAGGAACCAATGAGAGTGAAAATTGTAAGACTGTGAGGAGTGTTTGTTTACTTGTTGTGAGAAAGTTTATCCGTGCAAGAATTTGTATAGTCCAACTAACGCCCACTGCTGCAATCATGACAGAACTAAACAAAACAAGGACACGTTTCAGGATGTAGAACTCAATAATACGCATAAATTGGGGAAAATCCTCAGTTTTTAATTCGATAGCAAATATTCTTACTGCTTTCGGTTAAAATGTAATAAAGTTTGAAAAAATATCCTTTCATGAATTGGATATTTTTACCAAATAAATAATATAAAATTGCCTATGAGGTCCTCTTTAAATTTTCCGTACATTATATTTTATTTTCAACTATAGTCTACAAAGAAACTAGAAGAATCTAGAAGATAACTTAAAAAACTTTTTATTAACGTTGAAAATAAAAATTATTGTCTTTTAAAGACACGTGCAAAAAGATGATGCATCTCAATCAAAAAAGAGGGTTTATATCTTGAACCGTTTCCTTTGTATTAGGAATATAGAGGTTTTTTTAAAAAGATGTTAGCTTTTTTATAAAGAATGATGAAGGCTTAAGAGATTGGATATTTTATTCTATCATTTGACGCAGTCAACGCTGAAGGATATTTTGCCGACGCTTGTGGAGCGTGCATTGGCTCGTTTTGGTACAGTAACAATACAGTGTGTGAGTAAAGAACAACGCGATTCTATAGATATACATTTATGGGTTTATACTGATGAATCATTTATTGGACATGGAACGGAGTGTGATCAATATCCAAACTTTCAGCCTGTATTTCTTACGACAGGACAAGAAAATCCGAATGATTCAAAGATTCGTTTTCTCATAGAGGGAGCTGTTTGTTCGGATATTGATGCTTATCAACGACTTGTCGTGATATTTGATGGTAAAAGTGAAGAGCAGTTGAATCTCGTTCGTGCACAGTGGAAAAAATATAAAATGGAAAATCATAATTTAACGTATTGGCAACAGACTGAAGATCGTCGCTGGGAAAAACAGGTTTAATGCGTCTCGTATCTATTGTTCTGATTTTTATAGGATTACTGGGAATAGTAAATCCTTCACTTTTTATTACGGAAGGCTCAGGGGGAGGGCGTTGGGTTTTTATTGTGATTTTTCTTTTAGGCATGTTAAATATATGGACTATAATTAAAAAAATGAAACGCCATAATGATGATTATTGATCGAATTTTGCTTGTTTTATGGGCTGTGATGTTGTCCTTCTTTTGCGTTTCATGGTTGGGGACAACGCATATCTTATCAGAAATGTTTGCTGTTTCTTATATAAGCAATATTGCAGATTTTTTATTTTTCTTTTTGAGTGCCTTGTTCGCGGGAATATTGTGGTGGAAAATACCTCAACCCCTGTCTTTAAAAATGAAACTGGCAGCATTTTTGCTGCCAGTACTTATTTTATTCTTCTTTGTTATATTTTAGTTGGATATTTCATCATCTGTAAATCCGACGAAGCAAATCAGTGAAATAAAAGAAGCAAGAAGCAAATAATAGCCGATATAAGATGTATCAAAATGTTGTACCAGATATTCTGCAATATAAGGCGCAAGAGAGGCTCCTACGATACCCGATAAGTTGAAAGTAATAGAAGAACCAGTATATCGAATTGCTGTTGGGTATGGTGAAGCCAAAACAGCACCAAGAGGACTGTATATCATCCCCATGATAGACAAACCGATAACAGACATTGCAAGGACTCCTATAACTCCAGAATTTAAGAAATAAGGAATTGCAAAAGAATAGATACCGGTGATGATTGTAACCCAAATCATCAAAGTTCGACGTCTAATACGATCAGCGAGTTTTCCAGTGATGACAGTAAAAATTCCACAGAAAATAGCACCAACAATTTCGACTTGAAGAGCTTGATAAAATGGCAATTGCAGATGGTTTGTTGAGTAGCTTAACAAATATGCAGTGACCAAGTAAAACAAAACAAATGTTGCCATACCAGAAAATATTCCAAGAAATAGGATTCGTGGACATTTTAAAAAGACATCGATGATAGGAACTTTGACACGTTCTTTACTTTCAAGAGTTTTTTTGAATTGAACAGTTTCATTGATTGAAAGACGGATCCATAATCCTATAATCATAAAAACAACTGAAGCAATAAAAGGAATGCGCCATCCCCAAGCTAAAAGTTCTTCATGATCAAGGAAATGCAACAGACCTAAATAAACGGCAATAGATAAAAATAAACCGATTGGAACACCCAATTGGGGGAACATCGCGTACCAGCCGCGCTTTTCTGGAGGGGCATTTTCTGTTGCGAGCAAAACAGCTCCTCCCCATTCTCCTCCTAATCCCATTCCCTGTCCAATACGGCACAAGGTCAAGAGGAAAGGGGCAAACCATCCAGCGGTTTCATAAGTAGGAAGAAAACCAATAATGACTGTTGAAAGCCCCATTGTGAGAAGAGAAGCAATAAGTGTTGCTTTTCTTCCAATTTTATCTCCAAAATGTCCAAAAACAATTGATCCAAAGGGCCGAGCAAAAAAGGCCGCTCCAAAGATCAGGAAAGATTGTAAAATGGCAATCTGATCATTTTGTGTTGGAAAAAACACATGAGGAAATATGAGAGCTGCGGCAGTGGCAAAGACATAGAAATCAAAGAATTCAATTGTTGGGCCAATAAGGCTTGCAAACAAAATGCGACGAGGGGAATTTCTGTTGCTTGTAGCTTTCATTTCTGAGTTTATAGACATGAATAGAATGTCCCTTTCAGTATATGACAAATCAAATGACGAGTTAACTGACTATAACTATAGAAATTTCAAATCAGTGTCGAGTCAATATTGTGACACTTCGTTATATATTAGAATAATGATTATGGACTGATGAGTATGAATAAGTGGTCTATATATTATCCATATTGAATAAAATAAAGACACTGCTTTAAATGCTGTAGAAGATGGCAATAGGTGGACATAAACGCAGCTCTCATTCACATTGCTGTTTCCTTTAAAGTTTAATGCTATTTTTATCTATTAAGGAATCAATCTTATTCGTAGATCGGTGTTTAGTGTCTTAAAATATTAAAAATATTTTTCATGGATGCAATTATAACACTTTTAAAGTGTATCTAAAACAAATTAAATCTTTTAGCTGTGCATGCATTTTAAAACACATGATGTATATTTGATCTGTCAGAGTTTAATCCATCGAATGCTTTGTTATCTTAAAAAAACATGAGGTTGAGCAATTGCATTGAGTTGTTTTGGTCTATGCACTTTTTTCTAAATGGGAGAATTTAAATTTAAAATTATGGAGTGTGAATAATGCAACGCAAATTGAAATTAAGTTTTTGTGCATTAATAACCAGTGGTTTTTTTGTCAAGATTGCGAGTGCAGATGGAGTAGCGACACCAAAAGAAAAGTTATTAACACCAGTAAGTATCAGTGAACACCTAGAAGAGACAAGAAAGTTGTTATCGGAAGTGAGGGGACTAAAAGAAAAAAAGGGGGAATCAAAAAAGATAGAGAATAAACAGACAGTAGAAGGAAGTGATCTTTCAGAAGAGGAAAGGAAGAGATTAGAAAAGCTATTCTTTGAAGTCCTCACAAATTCAATAATAAGCGATGGTGCTGCGATCTATATTACTAACCGTGACTCTGAAGGTTCTGAAATAAATAGCTTTAACTATAAAGATGCAGCTTATTCCATTAATAATACGGTTAGAGAAGGGGGAAAACTCTACATTGATGCAGCAAGTGTTAGTAGAGATACAACAATTGAGCATGGTGGGATTGAGGTTGTACAAAACTTGAGCAGTTCGGAATATGCCACTGTAAAAAAAGGTGGTAAACAAATTGTTGAGAGTGGTGCAAATGCAGAAGGGGCTCAAATCCATGGTGGCGAGCAGATTATTTTTGGTAAGGGAAGCCTTGGATCTGGTTTATCGCGAAAAGATAAGGCAAGTAGTGCTTATAACACCGAAATTTATGCTGAAAATGGAATGCTAGGACTACAAAGTGTCTATAGTGGTGGGATGGCTGTTGACACAAAGGTTATGAAAGGAGGTGTCCAGAATCTTGATGGTAAAGAGAATTCTAATAACGGCTTTGCAGAAGATACTGATATAGAGGGTGAGGATTTTACAATAAATGAAGGGGCTTTTGCACTGAGTACAGAACTTTTTAAAAATGGTGCGCAGAATATCTTAGCAGGAGGGAATGCGAGCGAAGTTACTTTATACGATAGAGCTACTCAGAAGATATATGATTCTGGATACGTGGATAATCTAACAATTAATCATCAAGCAAAATCATGGGTTTTTGCTGGTGCGATATTAGGTGAAAATACAAATGTTAATAATTTTGGCAATCTCTATCTTTATGCTGGAAATGGTGAAGCTGTTACGGAAGTAGACAATCTTAATTTAAATGGAGAAGATACCAAACTATACATTATTGCGTCTGAAGATAACAGCAAAAAACTTCAGGTTAATGTCCAGAATTTAACGGGAAGTGGCAGAGTTATTTTTACGTCTTTAGGGACTAATAAGCATTATTCTCAGCTTAATATTGATGATCTTTCAGGTTCTTTACATTTCAATTTTAATGTCAATTTTGCCAAGCACCTTAGTGATTATCTTGTCATTAAAGAAAGTGGTTCAGGTTATCATACAGTAAGTATTACTGATTCTGGGGGTGAGATCACAATCCCTTCCCACAGAAGATTTACATTAATTTCTGATCATAGTGGAAACGCTCATTTTACTCTGACAAACACTTTTGGTGAAAAAATCAAAGCTATTGATGCCGGAACTTACATGTACAGTTTGAAACAGAGAAAAAATGAGAGCAATGGTAAAATCTGGTATTTAGATGCGAATTATGCTCTTGATGAGACAAATACCTCTTTATTTTCTGATTTTAGCTTGCAACCATCTGCTATAGCTTCATTATCGAATGATCTCACAGAACGCACAATTGAAAAGGGAATGATTGTTACGATTGCTGATCCTAGCTTTGATAGTAACAGTGAGAAAGTTGAAAGCACTGGAGAAACTTCGATTAGTAATACAGTTAAAGACAGTGGAAAGATCTCCGTTTATCACGGTGGTTTTAGCTTGTATACAAAAATTCAAAGAGGCGGCACTGAGCTTGTTAGAACACAGGGTCTTTCACAGGATAGTACAGTTAAGAAAGGGGGAAAACAAAAGGTTGAAGATGGGGGAAAAGCTGAAGGGGTTAAAATTTACGGTGGTGAGCAGTTTGTTTCAGGAAAGTCTGATATCAAAGGTGAGATGGTAAGAAGCAGTGCCTATGACACTATCGTTTCTGGTAAAAATGGAGTGTTAGGATACCAGAATGTGTATGATGATGGAGAGGTTTTTAGCACAAAGATCATGGAAGGAGGGGTACAAAATCTTTTTGTGGAAGAAGATCTAGACCATTATAGCAGTTTTGCATTTGATACGAAGGTCTTTTCTGGTGGAGAGCAACACGTTTTAGCGGGAGGAATTGCGATTGGTGTTCTCTTACAAGGGAATGCTTTCCAAGCAATAGATTTAGGAGGCTATGTAAAAGATTTAATAATTAAGGATCAAGCACAATCGTGGTTACATTTTGGTGCAACATTAGAAGGAAGCACTATGATTCATGATTCTGGACGGATTTATCTTTATGCTGGTACTGAGCGATCTCGTACTGAAGTAGAAAAAATTGTTTTAAATGACAAAGATACCACATTATACTCTATTGCTTCCAAGATAGACGGTGAAAGCTCTTTGATTGAGGATTTAAGCGGGAATGGACGCGTTATTTTTACTTCTACCGTGTTTAATCCACATTATTCTAAACTTGAGGTCGGTAATCTTTCAGGTAATTTACATTTTAGGTTTAATACTAATTTTGTAGAACAGCGCGGTGATTATCTTCTCATAAAAAGAGGAGCAGGTCATCACACCATAAGCGTTATCGATTCTGGTGTTGAAATTACCAATTCTCCTCTACAAGATCAGAATTTAGTTTTGGAACTTGATTTAATTCATGATCAAAGCGGAAATGCGCATTTTACTCTGATAGATTTTTCTGGAGAAGAGACGAGTACGATTGATAATGGAGTCTACATGTATGGCTTAAAGACAAAAGATGATAATGGGGCAAAGACTTGGTATTTGGCTACGTCACAAATAACTTTTGCTCCTGTAATCTCTTCACCTTATGCGGAGTCACCTATAGATAAGCTTCCTGAAAAAGAAGAAAATATGACATCGTCAAAAGATTTTAGTATCTCTGATGTAATTGATTACAGTATTGGCGAAGGAGGAGGAATTCTACAAAGCTCTTTGCTCGGTGATGATAACGTAGTTTATATCTCTGATGATGGAGAGCGAGGTGTTCTTAAGAAGTCCATTAACAATACAATTCAGGGATCAGGAAGACTTTATGTTGAAGCTGGTGGTTTCAGTAAGAATACGACAATTGAAAATGGTGGTGTTGAGATTGTAGGGGAACAAGGGATTTCAGAATTTACGATTATTTACGAGGGTGGAAAACAAAGAGTGGAGGGAGGAGGAACCGCATTGAGAGCTGAAATTTATGGTGGGGAGCAGCTTGTTTTCGGAGATGGTTATGTAAATGGTGGAATTGTGGGGAGCAGCGCTTATAACACGACACTTTATGGTCAAGGTGATACGCCAGGACAGCAGAATGTATATGATGATGGGATGGCTGTGGGAACAAAAGTGATGAGTGGAGGAATACAAACTCTTGCTAAGTGGTTCGCAGATGATGATGATTTTATACAAAAGAGTGGTGGTTTAGCCGTAAATACTGAAGTTTTTTCAGAGGGTATGCAGCGTGTTTTAGCAGGGGGTGAAGCGAATAGAGTAATTTTACGCACTGGTGGTGTTCAAGAAGTCTATGCGGGTGGAATTGTGAAGAATCTAACGATTGAAGGTAATGCCAATTCATGGATTTCTCCTAGTGCAATATTAGGAGGAGAAATAAAAGTTCAAGATTTTGGTGGGATCTATCTTGATGCTGGAGGTGATGGTCAACAAACTATAGTAGAAAACATTGAATTAAATGGAGAAGACGCTCAATTATACTCCGTTGCTCGTGGGGTTGACGACAAAAGTACACGCATTCAGCAGTTAAGCGGTGTAGGAAAAGTCATTTTCACCTCTTCTGAAGATGATTTATATTACTCTCAGCTTTATATTAATAATCTAGCAGGGAGTCTACACTTCGATTTTAATGTCAGCCTTGCAGAAGGAAAAGGTGATTACCTCTTTATTGAGAATGGGAGTGGTTTTCACACAATAAGTGCCGTAGATTCTGGTATTGAAGTTGTTGATCCTTCTTCAGCAGGACTTGATTTAATTTTTGATCAAAGTGGTAGCGCATCTTTTACTCTACAAAGTTTTTCTGGCGCAAAAACTGTAATGGTTGATGGAGGAACTTATATTTATGGCTTAAAACACAAAAATATTGAGAATGAAGAGGGAAAAATTTGGTATTTGACTGCAGTTTACATGGATAGTGCGCCACGCAGAAGCAGATCTATGCGGCATTTAAATCAAAATCAATCAGTTTCTTCTCTTTCAACGATTACAGCACCACAAGAGCATGCTATTAAATTGCCATGTCGAAGAAAAAACCGCCAAAACTTAAGGCAAAAATCTCAGGCTTCTGTATCTCCAACTATTTCCTCTCTTAGAAGTCACGTTACTGAAGTCTTAGGTTCAGGAAGTTCTCATCCTCTTTCTGATGAAAAACAACAAACTGCTGTTTTAACCTCTTCTCAATCTTTAGCCGATCAAATGATTGTGCGTCCAGTTCATAAAGAACAACCTTTTCCACAATTGAGTGAGAATCT
>NZ_JBHIMS010000099.1:0-3042 GCF_042194285.1 Bartonella sp. MM97QHHN
TTGGGGCTTACCCTGTTTATCTAAATAGGTGGATCCAAATTTGGATTGACCCCCTTCAGGATATAATTCTCCTAACATTTGTCGAATATCACGCATAATATGCGCATGTTGCTTACCGCATAACTCTGCAATTTCACGACTAGACATGGTGGGAACAGTTGTGTTTTGAAAATTGTTTTCAGATATTGTAATAAAGTTTCGCATCATCACCCCCTTAATTAAGAAAAATACAAGTTTTGGTATAATATTCTGCCATAGTTTCTATGGCGCTCTGCTTTAGCAATTTTCTTTGTTGCGTGAATTTTGAAGTAATGATTATCGGTTTTATCTGTTTCTATTTCAGATTTTGGACAAATCTTCTGTCTGTTCCATTCTTGTTTTGTAAAAACAAAATCCACGCCTTCTTTTAGATCAAGCTTTTCAACACAATCGTTAAACCAAGTGGAAAAATCTTGTTTCAAATGTAAGTACCTATGCATTACATGGGCATTGACCATTTGGACATAACCGATTTTGTTGTCTACCTCGTTTTCAGGCGTGAGATATCCTTCACTATGAATATGAGTATCATGTGTGGTCATAAGTTTACTCTAATCAATTATTGATGGGAAAAGGGGAGGCGCTTTTAAAAGCGCCCTTTAGAATTTTAAAGCACATCACAAGGACGCAAACGGTGTTGTTGTTCATAAGTACCGTAAATCTCATCATTATATTTTTCGTCTGCTAAATCAGATAAAAGATCGTGGTAAGCATCACTTTCACGTACAAAGTCATGAACCTCACTATCCTCATGGAGATGTTCGATATTTTCTTTTACATATGCTTCTGCAATTTCTTCAGAGATATCTTCACAATTATTCTCAGAGGGATTTATACGAAAGATTTGGATTGCATCATCTACCTCATCAACAATGCTTAGAATTTGGCTTTCATCCAGTGGTCCCGACCGACCAATGTTTTGATCATCATCNATGGATACATTAGTACATTATGCACTAAAGATAGTCAAGTACATAATGTACTATTTTTTAAAAAAAAATAAAAAAAGACGAATCACGGCACAATTTAGAGAATCAAAATTTTGCTGTTTACTGATAAAAATCAAGCAAACTCGCTTCAATCTGTTGATGGCAATCTAATCGATAACGTGAACAGAGAATCGTATTGTGTTTACATATCAAGAATAGTGCGCCGTACACGACCTATTATAGAGATAGCGCCTTCAAGTTTTGGAGCCTTTATCGTTTTGTCGTATGAAGCGGGCTGAAAAGGAGGATCATCATTAGGTCTGTATCGTTTATATGTCGCTTGTCCAGATTCATCTGCAATTACATAGCAGGCATTAGGCACAAGTTTTTTGTCTCGCATATTTACAAATATTATAGAATCTGGAGGGCTAATTTTATTCATAGATGCCCCATCTACACGTAAAGCAATCCATTCACCGGCAGGAAGATTAACAGCCTCTGTCATAGGATAATCTGAAAAATCCATTATCCCATCTTGCTCGCTTAATTCTCCAGCGCTAATCCATGAAACGACAGGAATACTTATATTGAGGTTAGGATTTTCTTGAGGAGACTCGCCATACAAAATCCACCCCGGATCTACATTAAATACTTGTCCATAGAGCTCGGCTATTTGGCGCGAAATACCACGATTTCCATTTTCGTGACTAATTAGGGTATTTTGATTAAGAGCTGGTATAGCGCGCGCAGCTTCGCTTGGTGTTGCGTATCCAGCATTCTTACGCGCTATTTTAAGTCTATCTTTTGGCAAATAAGTCATTTGTACATTATCCACTATTTTTTTAATTCATTGTGTACGATTTTATCTTGATTTAAAATTGTACGTAATGTACTATTTGTGTCATGGTTAATGATTTTTATGTCAAAAGTTTGATTGAATCTTGGGGATCTATACGCCAATTTGCAAAAGAAATTGGTTGTAGCTATGAGGCTGCGCGTAAAATGCGTGATCGCAATAGTATTTCTCCAAAATACTGGAATATAATTATTCAGTTGTCTAAAGCCAAGGGTCTATCTTGGGTTACACTAGATTGGTTCCTACATAATTATGGGAGTAAATCCCATAGAGTTGTTCGTCCAATGACAAAACGAAGAAAAGATACGCTTCATCTGGTGGAGAAAATTAGTACAGCAAATGCATCACAAACAGTAATATCTTCTCATATTGCTGCCCCTACAGATAATAACAAACATCAACAGCAGCATTCACATTCTTAAACAGGCAAAAATAAAGAGATCAAATTAATAGATTACGCGTCACCATGCTCACGCATAAATACGCAACAGCCTTAAGGGGGGGATTATGATCACTAATTTATATTTAATAAAAAAAGGGGATGCGCATGTCTAATGGTATGCCATGGATAAGATTCCATTTGTATGACTGGATAAGTGGTACAGATGGAATGACGTTAGAGCAAAGGGGCGCTTATATGACGCTTCTCGTTCGCATGTACGATAAAAAAGCACCAATTAAAGAAGATTTTGAAACGCTTGCACGTGCTTGCAATTGTTCGCAGAAAAAATTTGCAGCTATTGTCGAATACTTAATGAGGAACGATAAACTTGTTGAGACAGATAATGGATTGTGGAATACGCGCGTTGAAGAAGAACTAAAAGATTTTTCTGATAAAAAAGAGCACATATCGCAAGTTCGTAGTGAAGCTGGTAAAAAAGGTGCACAAGCAAAAAACAATACAAAACAACATGTTAATAATTTTGCTGAAGCAAATGACAAGCAAAACGTTTTTTTTGCTGAAGCAAACGCTAAGCAAAATCAAGCTATAAAGAACCAGAATAAGAATATATATAAAAAAACTAAAACTAACGTTTTAGCAAAAAAAGAAATTGGTTCTGAAAGTTTAGAAACAAACGAACAGGTTGACGAGCCAACAGAGGTTGCTGCTGTTGAGACCACATCAGAGCAAATCGAAACCTCATCAGACAACCAACCTCCCATTCACGAGCAAGAGAACGTTCCCAAAAAAGCAAAACGAGCGCAAGCTAATCGCGG
>NZ_JBHIMS010000045.1:0-2098 GCF_042194285.1 Bartonella sp. MM97QHHN
GAATGGAACAGACAGAAGATTTGTCCAAAATCTGAAATAGAAACAGATAAAACCGATAATCATTACTTCAAAATTCACGCAGCAAGGAAAATTGCTCAAGCAGAACGTCATAGAAACTATGGCAGAATATTATATCAAACCTTGTGTTTTTCTTAATTAAGGGGGGTGATGATGCAAAACTTTATTACAATATCTGAAAACAATTTTCAAAACACAACAGTTCAAACGATGTCTAGTCGTGAAATTGCAGAGTTATGTGGTAAGCAACATGCGCATATTATGCGTGATATTCGGCAAATGTTAGGAGAATTATATCCTGAAGGGGGTCAATCCAAATTTGGATCCACCTATTTAGATAAACAGGGTAAGCCCCAAAACTGTTACAACCTCCCTAAGCGTGAATGCCTTATCTTAGTTTCTGGTTACAGCATGACATTACGTGCTAGGATTATAGACCGTTGGCAAGAATTGGAAAAGCAAGTAGTAACACCACAAATCGACTATTCAAGTCCTCAAGTTATGCTTGGTGTTTTAACGTATCTCAAAAATGAAAATGAACAAAAAGATAACATTATTGCAAATTTAAAACCAAAGGCAATGGCTCTTGAAAGCTTACAGCGTCATAATGGACTCTTCAGTCTTACAGAAGCCGCTAAAATACTCGAGATGCAACCAAAACAGTTCATTCTCTTCTTACAGAAAAAAGGTTGGGTTTACAGACGAGCAGCAGGTGGAAATTTGCTTCCTTATCAAGACAAAATCCAAAAGAAACTTATGGATTGTCCAACTATCACACTTCAAACCGCAAGTGGAATAGAAAAAGTCATTCCTTGCGCAAAAATCACAGCAAAAGGAATTGGTGTGCTGTCTCAAGAGCTTAAAAGACAAAGCATGCATTAAGAGGAGGTTATNGGAGGCAATGCTTGTATTTATCAAAATGCATATATCTCTGAAAATGCGAAGGTTTATGATGATGCCGAAGTTTATAATAACGCAAAAGTTCGTGGTAATGCCATAGTAGCCGGCGATACAGCATTTTATGGAAGTGACGCTATTTTAAGGTAGGGGGGATAAATCATGGAAAAAAAATACGAATTGACTGATGAAATGGATGAAGTTGGCGGACGCACGCTTTACCGCATATGTGCATTAAAAGATTTTGGAAATGTCAAAAAAGGTGACCTTGGCGGTTTTATTGAAAAGGAAGGCAATCTTAGTCATGGGGGCGATTGTTGGGTTGGAGATTATGCTAGGGTTTATGATAATGCTCGTGTTTATCAAAATGCACATATTTCCGGTTATGCCTATGTTTATGGTGATGCGCGGGTTTATGGAGATGCACTCGTTTCTGATGAAGCAAAAGTTTACAATTATGCAGAAATTTACGGTGATGCATACGTTTACGGTGACGCTAAAGTTTTTGATCATGCACATGTTTATGGCAATTCTCATGTTTATTATGAAGCATATGTTTACGATAAGGCAAGCGTTTATGGAAATGCAAAAGTTGGCGGTAATACACACATTTACGGAAATGTAAAAATTTACGGTGATGCGGATTTACGTTGTGAAGATTGGATTGGCAGCAATAGCAGAATATCTACTGGAGCAAACTAATGGAAAAGAAGTACGAACTTACTGATGAGAAAGCTGAGTTTAAAGGGGTAACTCTTCACCGTATCCGCGCTTTAAGAGACTTTGGAGTTATTAAAAAAGGTAATTTAGGCGGCTTTATAGAACATGAAAACAACCTATCGCATCATGGTAATTGCTGGGTAGGTGGTAATGCATTCGTCTTATCTTGTGCTTGCGTTTACGATAATGCTCAAGTTTATGATGATGCTGAAGTTTATGGTAGTGCACGAATTAAACATAATGCACATGTTTACGGTTTTGCCGAAGTTTATGGAATGGCAACAGTTTCCGGTAATGCACGTATTTATGGCGACGCAAAAATTTATCGTGATGCGGATATTGATGGCGATAACGTCATGTCCACTGGAGAAAAAGCATGGTGAAAAAATACGAATTGACTAATGAAACCACCGATATTGTAAGTTGCCATACATTGTACCGCATTCGTGCTTTAAGAGATTTT
>NZ_JBHIMS010000087.1:0-24353 GCF_042194285.1 Bartonella sp. MM97QHHN
ATGCTATCCACTTCATCAAGCGAGACATCATTTTCACGCTTTGATAGGTGATGATCATTTCTTGAAGCATTTCTTTTTCTGATTCTGTAAGCTCTGTGTGTTTTTTGGATTTTTTTCTAACCATGTTTCCACCCACACAAGCGTTCACCTAGAGTATTGTGCTTTAAGATCTCTCTTGCTAAATTGGAACTGATGGCGTTCAGATCTTTCTTGTCTAAATAAATTGGCAACCAGCCAACACAAGAAGAAGCATATTTATTTGTCGCGCAACCAGTGAGAGAGAGCAGCACGCATATCAGCATCACTTTTTTGATTAACTTCACTTTCCACCTCAAGCCGTGTTGTGGCTGCTTTTAAAGCTTTTTCTGTTTGCTTTTGTTGCTCTACTTTTTTCCCAAGAGTAAAAGCTTTTGCTAAGGCAATAAAAAAAGCGGCTAAAGCCGCACCTGTTACCATCAAGTTTCTTTTCATCCATAAGATCATAGGCGGTGCTCCTGAAAGCGTTTAGCAACAAAGAAAATGCCAGTACATGCCGCTAAAACCATAATGGCGGCTAAAGCCCATTGGATTGGTCCATTGCCCGCTAAAAAACCACCAAGACCTGAGAAAGAACCAATAATCGGTGCCAATGCTTCTGCTTTGAGAAACCCTGTTGGTTGTTTCGTTTCTACTGTTTGATAATTAGAAGAAACATAAGCCCCTTTCGCCCATAGCCCTGCCTCTGCTACACGCCGGTGTACGAGACCTTGTAAACGTTTGCCTCCCGCTTTGGTCCATTTCTGCAATTCGGTTGGTACCGCTTCATAATCCCCCCGATTAAGCCTTTTAAGCAATGTAGAGTTTTGGAAAGCTGCAATACCCACATTATAACAAAAGGAAACAAGAGCGCCGAACTGCTCGTCGCTTAAATTCACACAAACTGCTTTTTCTACCGCCCTCTCATATTGCCGCAAATCTGCTAAAAGCATGTTTTCAGCTTTTTTTTCTGTAATCACCATACCCTCAACAACTGTTGGTTGACCGGCTTTTTTCGTATGACCATAACCAATCGTCCATATGCCAGAAGCATCTTGATAAGCCTGCAAGCGCAAACCTTCCCACTTTTTTAAACAGTATAAACAGTCTTTACTTATTTTCCGTGCCATTGTTCAATTCACCTTATAAATATACCTTTATGAGTACTGCTCCATCACCGCCGTCGCCGCCAATTTTGTCGCTTCCGTGTTTCCCATCAAAATATCCACCGCCGCCGCCGCCACATTCTTTACCACCTCTACCACCGTTACCACCTTTGTAACTCTCACCACCCTGCCCCATGATAGAACCCTTACATTTACCGCCGCCGCCGCCGCCGCCGCCAAGAAAAGAACTTCCACCAGTACCAGCTCTCTTGCCGTCTATTCCACTCCCTCCACCATTACCACCAGAAAAAATAAAGCTTTCACCACTGCTGCCCTCCCTGTTTCCTCCTCCATCGCCGCCTTTCCCTCCAAAGTTAACGAGAGTCATGGAAACGGAATATCCTCCTTCTGCTGTAACAAGCCCTTTAATCATTGTTCTACCACCATTGCACAAAATGTTACTGTCATTGCCTTTACCACCACGACCAATGTAAGCTGTTTTTAATTTATCTAAATCAGAACCTTTCATTTTAACATGCACACATTGACCACCGCCGCCGCCGCCATCCTTAACGCCACCACCTCCACCGCCCCAAGCCCATACTTCGATATCGGTGTCAGCAGTAATACCATCCGGCAATGGAATATCTCCGCTTTCTGTCATCAGAATTTCAACAGGTTTTCTAACCCCGCCACCATTGTTGCTGCCGCCGCTGCTATTGCTACTATTTGCTTTGATTGAAGCCATCAGTTTGGCTGGTGAGATAAGTGCATCCACTGTTTTTGTGCCATCAATCCAGTCTTGTTTGGCAAGAGGTTGAATGAGATCAACTTTTTTCTGTACACTATGTGCTGTATCTTGCGCTTTATCGGCTGCTGTTTGCGCAATATTTGCCTCAGCTTTTGCACTGTCTCCCGTTTTTTGTGCTGTCTCAGCCGTTTTTTTTGCATCTACTGCATAAGCTTTTGCATCATTTGCTGTTCTTAATGCACTATCTGCAACGTTCTTCGCTTCACTTGCAACATGAATCCCTTGTTGTGCAACATCTTCAACTTTATCAATTTTTGCAATCTGTGCACGTTCTGGAGGAGTTAAGATAAGATGCTTTTTCCCTTCCTTCATATTCTCCATATCAAATACATCTTTTTCTATTTTATCTGGATCATAAACTGATTTTGACATACCAAAAGACTTTGAGCCTACAAAATAACGAATGGTATTTTTGAGATCTACCGGAGATATGGGATAATAAACACCTTCATCTCCCCTCCGCCATTTTTCCATCGTTGGCTGCGTAGAACTCAACCATCGTAGCTTTGATCTTTCCTCTATGGTTAAGATCTTTTTGGTAGGACCCTCGTGCATATTTTCCATAGAAAATGCATTTGCCCCCACATTGTCGGGATCATATGTAGCAGCCTTCATATCGCCAATCCCTAAAGGCGATATTTTTACCCAGCCAGCGCCTGATAAAATCGCATTCTCATGCGCTTCACCACTTGCTTCAATATCGTGAATTGTGACCTTATTTTTGTAAGCAAGAGCTCCAATATCTCTCTTTGCAATAGCATCATCAGCCTTTTTTCCTTGAGCAGCGGTTGCAAAATATTCTACCTCATAAGCTGCTGCACTCCCCACTGAAACAGGTGCAAGAGCCTTACTATCTAAAACACCTTCTTTGACTTCTTCTTTTGTTGCTGGTTCAAGCTTAAATATATGTGTGTGATAGGGTAATGGCATCGCGTTTCATTCCTTAATCAGTTCGTTGTCTTGTTGTGTGAGAGAGAGGACTGCAATTCATCAATCAGTTTTTGCATGATCTCTATGCGTTGATCTGTCGCTTCTTTATATTCTGCCAAAGCGCTTAAAAGATCATGCTGTATGTCGCTTTTGACAAGATCAAGTACCTTATTTAAGGGTGCATGAACCATTCGATTGCTTGCATAAAAAAGGACGCGGATTTGCTCCGCGTCCGCAATATCATCAATAGCAGACGGATTATTGATCATTTGAAAAACTCACGATTTTATGGCATAAACAACCGGTACATTAACAGGGCGTGTTTCTGCCTCGCCCGTTGAAGAAATAGTTACCTTATGCGTGTGCACTCCAGCAGGTTGTGTATCTTTTGTATAATATGAATTACCAAAAGCAGGATTTCTGCCACCTATTTGACCAACTCTTGTAACCATAGAATAATCATGCTTATGCGTATGTTGACCTGCCTCTTCAATGGTACAAGCATGTGTATGAGATTTAATGCTGTCTTTTTGCACCTCTGCGAAGTCTCTATTTTGATCTAAACCGCGCCCATTATCAAAGCCGCGCAAAAACATTCCTCTAAAGTCTGGAACTTTAAAGGTTGTATCGCTGTTTTTTCCCCATTTATCCCCTATCGCCTTGAATAATTGCGGATAATCCTTGCGTTCATAAGTAGCGCCATCACATAAAAGCCAGCCGTTTGGGACTTCTTGCATAGCAAAGGTCGCAATAAAACCACAAGGAAAGGTTTCGACCTTCGGTGGTGGAATGGGGGTAGGGTTTAAAAGATACCAGCCATCAAGACCTTTTGTTGATACGCCATCATTATAGACTATTTCATAAATACCATTTGTTTGTAACTCACCACCTGTTAATGGTACTATCCCTGTGCTGGTGGCTTTATAGAGTGGCTTTGCTCCTATATTATTCATGTTTATTGTTGTCGTACCAATATTTATACCACGCGCCTTAAAGCGGATAATGATATCGTTTTTATATTTCGCTATCGGCGACACCGTCGTCAACGTGATTGATGTTGTTTGTTCCTTTCCATTCACAATAAACTTTGAGTCAAGAGAACCACCATTATCGGCAAGATATTCACGTATACGCTGCATCATGACCCGCGCACTATCATTAACAGAACTAGGCGGCTGCCCTTCTGCCCAATTAATGATACTATCGGAATTCGCATTTTGATCAGCTGTGAGTGACCAGTCATAAATATCAGACATGATAAGCCCCCGTTCTTCTTAATAGCTCTTCGCGCAATTGCTCTTCTTTTTGCCGCCCATAGGAACCAACAGATTGCCGCCTAGAAGGATCAATAAGAGGTGTTAAATCTGTCGGTCCCCCAGTCGATTGTGAGAAACCCGCCATGACTGGTTGCTGTAACATTTGTTGCTGTACCATCTGTGCCTGCTGTTTTTGTCGTTCTCCATTCTCTCTCATTAAATGAAGCAAACCGGAAAAGCCCTTTTTAAGAGCACCTGCATCAATACCTTGTGCTTGCAATGGTGTGGTTTCCATAATCTGTCCTGTTAAATTGTCTCTGCTTTCAGGTGCCATCATTCTGTTTGGGAATGGCGTGTCATATGCCATCAATTGGTTGCCCCCTTGATCACCTTGACCCACTTGATTACCTTGAAGTGTCTTTTGAAGCCTCTCAAACCCACGCAAAGGACCCACCTCGTTTGGTGCTGCTTGTCCATTGCTTTGGTTTTGCTGTATCGTTCTCTTCAAAGCATCTCCCGTTTTATTGTAAAGCCCATAAATATGATTCATAAAATCCCCTGCTGTAGCTTCCATATTGCCACCATTGAGTGTGACTGCCTGTCGACCTAAAAGCTGGCTTGCTGGAATATGTGGATTTTTGATAAGCTTTACTGCCCCTGCTGCTCCTTGTTGGTGTGCGAGGTAAAGCTCTGCCTCTGATGGCTCTCTGCCTAATGCTGTGACTAAATAACGCGTATTATCCTTCGTTAACCGTGCCATAGCATCGGTTGCTTGAAAGGGATCAAACTTGTCATTCAGTTGATAGTGTTTTGCTGTTGAATCGAGAAATTGATACAGCCCCCCTGCACTGCTGTTCTTATTTTTTGCATTTGGATTACCATTACTTTCTATCATAGCAACACGTTCAAGAAAGCTTTCTGGTAAACCATATTTTTGTGCTGCCTGTGAGATAGCACGCTTCACTTTAGGATGAAAATTGATCATTAGTTTATAACCGTTCTATCAACGCTGCTATTCAAAATAATGCCAACAAAATTAATGAATTTCGTATAATTTTCTCGTGTTATTAAGCGTTTCTTTTCTGCTTCATGAAACGTCTTAATTAATTCAATGGCTTTTTCTCTTGCTAACCCAAAATCTCCTTTTTCCCGCGCTGTTATAAGCGCTGCAATATCTCTCTCAGTATCTTTATGGACGCTTGAGAATTTGCGTCCAAATTCTCTTGCGAAATTTTTTACAACTGCCTTGATGAAAGCAATCTTTCCTATACCCATAGTCTGTTGTGCCCCCCTCTCTTCCACTTCACCTATATGGTTTGGCAATCGTGCAAAAAGCTTTGTTCTTTCCACTTCTGGTCGCAACACTTTCATAAGTTGCTTAGCTTTATCTTCACCAAAAATACGCTGTAATTTTTCTTGACCATTTTTTGTGTCAAACAAACTCAAAAGATTGTGGTCAAAATTCTGTGCATTGCCTGCCGCATGTTCTACTTGCGACCGTATACCTTTTTGAAACGCCTCTTTTTCCATCAACCCAAAATCCGAAAGTTGACTGTTGATTGTGTCGAGATTAACGCTCTTCTTCAGCGCTTGCTCTCCCTGCTCGAGGGCATCACCAATAGTACGCTCGTCATAATAAATTTTCCGTGCTTTAACATAATCTGGAGAGGACGTATCCAAAACGTCCAGAATGCGTTGTTTGAACAGAGTCAAATCTCGCGCATATCCTTGTTTTCCTTTGATGCGCGCAGAATTAATTTGATCATCCAAAACCTCTTTCATCTTATGTAAAATTCGCATATTCAGCTTTGGATATCCATTGCTCCCTATAACTGTTGCATCCGCTTCATTTGGCATTTGCGCAATTGCTTTTTTATAGGCTTTTTGGAAGGCAGGAGTTTCTTGCAACCGCGATAAATCTTTACTGACAGCATTAGAAATAGGAGAAGCTTTCGCCCTCTCATAAAATGGTTCAGCCTTTTTCTGTGCTTGTTTGATAATCTCTTGCTTTAAATTAAGCGTATCTACTTTTGGACCCATCACATCTGTCAACGCATTCTTTACCCGCAATGCACTCGCATCTTGCCTTTCATTCAAACGATTACTTATGAGCGAATATGTATCATGGTCTTTTTTTGCTGCCTTAAAAGCTCTTGTAGCAAGCCCATCATGAAGATCAATAATCATTGAATCAGGACCTCGCTGTTTTAATGCCCTTTCAAGTTTATCAACACCTTCATCCCCTAAAGTTTGGCTTACATCCCTAAGCGCTCTATTGCTTACCTGAAATGCTTCTTTTTCTGGCATTAGCGCTGCTTTTGCTGCCATTTCAGCTGGGCTTATAGGTCCTCTCAATGCTGCTTTAAGTGATTTTGTCACAAAAGGTGTCACTTTTGATACACCACTGGCAACAAATGGTGTTGCAACGCCTAGCCCTGCACCAAACCCAGCAGACACTAGAGTATCTGCAAGCCCTTCTCCCTCACCACTGCCTGCTATTCCACCATAAATGGCTCCAGTTTTTGCTGCACGCCCCAAGCTAAATTTTGCCGCCTCTTTACTTGCTACTGCTTTCATTGCTGCTTCACCTGCAGCTTTTGCCGCTGCCCGTTCCGCACCCTCTGCTAAAGCAGATTGCACCGCCCTTTCTCCTGCTGCTAAAGCTTTACTGGTTATTTGTGCTCCTGCAACACCAGCTCTACCTCCCAGCACAATATCAGCCCCAATTGCCGCACGAGTAGCAGCAGGAGCGCCAAGACCTGGTATTAGAAAAGGAATTGCAGCGCCCGCTAAATTCCCCGCAAGAGATGCATAAAACTGATCTCGGTTCGCCGCTCTTTGATAATCACGCCATCGCTTTGTTACTTCATTATATTTTTTGACTGCCTTATCTGTTCCATTCCACACTCCCTCCCAAAGTGCTGATGCCAACCCTGCAGCTTCATCATCATAGCCTAGTGTTAACCCATGAAGAGCTCCCCATCCAAAAGCACCCGCAGCACTTGGATGTGGACCATCTTCTTCTGTTTCCTCTGTTGCACCTTTATTTCCTGTAACAGAACCCCTTAACCTTTCCTTATTTTTTGAAAAAAGCTCTTGAAGCTGTTCTGGTGTATAGTCACTTATATGCCCAATGACTCTTGTGTTTTTACGATTAATAAGAGGGGGGATTACTTCAGCCATTGGTTTGTTTCTCCTTAATGCGTCCATCTCTATCAACGAACAACATGCCTTCCGGCAATGCTTCTATCTGTTTTTCTAGTGGATCATTTGACTGTGCATGATTTCCCTTATAAGCATCTTGCCCATAGGCGGCTCGAACGAGCTCGTTTGTTGCTTCTGCACCACCAAAAAGAATTGCGCGCGTTGCTGCATTGGATTTATTGAAAGTGTCAATAACTGTTTTTAAAGATTTCTTCATTTGCTCTGCAGAAAGATCTTGATACAACGCCGCTACAGAGTTTTGCAATGCTTGCAATTCCATATTAGACAAATTCCCAAAGCCAGATGCGCCATTTGGTGAAAATGCTTTTGCTTTTCTCAAGGCATCAAGCCCGATACTTGCCTTCAATGAATCGAGCATATGCCCAAAATCTTTTGCCTTAGAATTAGGAAGGATCGACATTATAGGACCAGTGAAACCAACAACATGCGGGTGTTCCTCAATAGTTTTTAGCAATTCTTTAGATGCTGAGAGTATACGATTTGACCTGTCTGCTGTTTCCAGAATTCGCATTTGCATTTGTTGGTTTTTACGCTCCTCCTCCTTCTGTTCTTGAATTAATTTATGTTCTGAACCACTGCCTGCAATTGGCACCGCACGTATGCCACCAAGTGCATTTTCATCCTTAACATACATATAACCTGATTCAGGCTTTGACAGCATGCCATCGGTATTCCCCCCTAATCCAGAAGTAGTGGAACGCTGTCCTCCTTGGACAGGTATAATTTTCCCTGTGCTTGTTGAGACTTGGAAAGTCATATCCTCAGGCAATCCCTGCTCTGCCTTTTCTTCTGATGTCAATGTTCTATAGCCTTCTTGAGGGCTTAACGTGTTGCCTATGATTTTCATGGCAAGATCTGGATATTGCGTGAGTGCTTGCGCATCTTCATCGCTATACCCTTTAGAGCGTAAAAATTGCAAAGTTTGTTTATGTTGTGCGCGTTCCTTGTTGCCCTGCCGCATAAGGATAGATGCATTTGAAAAACTTTCTTGTGGTGTCTTTCCTAACGCAAGCCCTGCAAAAAAATCCATTAAATGCTCGGAAAATTCTGATTTTCTAAAACGCTCCCATAAGCTACTTGGATTTGCTCCTGTCTGAACAAAGTTATCAAGTGACTTGATATAATCTGTTTTTTGTTCAAGATCACCACTTGCTTTTAAATGCTCCTCTTCTGGTAAGTGTGCATTCAAATGTTTTTCTTCTCCTATAGGTGCATCAAAAAGCTTTTCCTCATCATTTCCAGAATCGTTTTTCAAAGAGTTTTCCGCTATAGATTTCTCATTAAGTTGAGCAATATAATCCATCACATCTTTTTGCTGTCGCCCAGCTTCATCCCCACTAGACTGATCAATGTTCGCAACAAGTGGAGATTGAGGAATCATTGATGCAACACCTCCCTGATCTGAGAAGTCATACTTTTGTTGCTCTGGCGCCTCTTGTATCTTAACAGTATCCTTTGAAGCATCCGGTAATGGAGGCATTTGGCGCTTTAAATCATCCGTAGACATAATCAATTCTGCTGGCGTTTTTTTCCCAACTTCTCCTCCTCCTGTTTGAGCACCGCGAATAAGCTCTGTAGGACTCAATTTTTGTGGAGTATTATCCCCATTGCTCGCATCAAAAGGGTTTGTGCTAAAAGCAACACGTTCTAAAAAACTTGGCTTGTATCGCCCTTCCAACGGCGTGTTTGAAGGCGTGGAATGTTTTTGAAAAAAATATTTAGGTAACTGAAAAAGACCCTGATGTATTAAAGGACGCAAAACTTTTGGATTCATAAATAGTGATAAAGTATTAAAGCTGTTTTGTTCCATCACTGCACCCTTTCCATTTCAAATCCAAGCTTGCTATAATCCACATGCAAAAAACCTGTCGCCTTATGCAAAAAAACAGCTTTAGGATTTGTCTTCAAAACATCCTGCGCCATCACCCCGCGATAGCGCTCTGGATAACCTTTGTAGTTGTATTCATAGAGTGTATAGCCATTTCTCTGCCCAGCCTCTCTGATGTTTTCTTTTGCTCTGATGTCACTAAGCCCAGCAAAAGTACCAAGGATAGTTCCAACATTTCCAACAATCTCCCATGGATTAGGTTTTGGCTGTGGAGTCAATGTCGTCATTTGTCCTGTTCGCGTTCCATAATTTCCAGCAACAGCCCCACCAGCTGCAAGCAACTTACTTAACTGGTCCCAATCAAGATTGTTCTGCTGCTCCCATTTTTGCCGCTCTTCATCTAATTGCCGTTGATGATTGGCATCAAGTACACTCCCTCCCGTCAACGCATTAAGATTTGCCTGACCTTGACCTTGAAAGAAGTTATTGGCGCCCGCCAACTGATTTTGGTTTGCTTGGTCAATCATTCCATTAGCTTGCATCATATTGTTGACGTCTTGGTTATATTGCTGTGAGAGAGCTTGAGTTGCTATGCCCCCCAATTCATCAGCCAAAACCCCAGTATGCGCCCCAGAACCATAACGCCCAGCACCTGCCAATGAACTATTAATAGAGCTTGTTGCCTTATTTAATGTGTTTTGAAGCGCTTCATCAAAGTAAGGGTTATTGCCTATTTGTTGCCCTGAAGCCATGTTCTTTAAGTTTTGGCTTGTTGAATTTTGCCCTGTGGCTAATCCATTTAAAGTGTTGTTATCATAGTTATGCGTATTATTGCTAAGCCCATTAATCGCATTCTTTGTTTGATCACTTAAACCCGCAACACGCTGCCCGTCATAAACGGCTTTTCCGCTGCCTTGGTTATAAAAAGTCATGGCATCTTGAGCTGCGTGTTCAAAAATACCTTTTGCCCATGCAGGGGGTTCATTTGTTTGCGTCGTGTTTTGGGTATTCTGGATTGGTTTAGAACTTTTTCCCATATTAAAGCTGCTTTCTATATTCTAAAAGATTAACGAAATATCCATGCGATTTAAGAGATTTTTCCCACCCTCGCCTGCCTATGATGACAAGCTCTTTTGCCCCTTTTTCCTTGTAATAAGCTTCAATCTGAGTGATAAGCTTTGTTAAGGGTGCTCCTCCCTTTCCACCAAGCGTGACAACAACCGCCCTTAATGCTCCAGTGACGAGTTCTTGTAACTGTGTTGTGACATGCGCCATAAAGTTTTCATGCGCATCAACGATAATCCAAAGAACTTTTTCTCCCTTCAAAATATCGTTTAAAATGGTTTCTGTATTATAATCATCAGGGAATTTTTGATTAAAATAAGCTATCGATTTTATGACATTGTCAAAATAGGGCGCCATTTGTTCAGCGCTCCATTTTTCTGTATTATAGATCTTAAAACTCATCTTATGCCCGCGGGTTTGAGCGTTACATCAAAGCCTGTTATATGTGTCCATGGCGTGCCTTCTGGTATTCTCAGACGCAAGGCGTGATAACGCGCCCGTGAGCGGATATTATACATCCCAATATTATAGCCGGCATAACGCTCTTTAGCCCAATTTAATTGGTTCTTGTTATCAATGATAAAAGCCGCCCCAACACTTAAAAAACCTTTTGTTGTATCCGCTTGAACAAAAGCCTCACTCATCAGGTTGATTTGCCTGCCCGTATCCCCCACAATTTGTGAAGCAATAACTGCTTCCATCGGAGGACCCGCAAAAAAACCAAATGTGTTGTCTGGCGTAAAAGCTCCTAAAACAGGCGCACCATTTTGCCACATCTTACTATCAAGAGAAGCTGGTAAATCTTTCAAGCTCTCTTGTACTTCGTCTAAGCCTTCTAATGTATAACCGGCTGCAAAAAGGGGAAATAAGAGAAGGTTTTGCCCCTTAATGACACTCCATATTTGCAAAAGCCAATCATAAACATAAATATGCATCCCTTCAGTGTTATCATTAATAGAAAAATAAACACGAGAATAGACCGGATCAATACATGCCCTCATCTCATCAATGGCAAAGTTATTGTAAAGTGTGAAGATAGTTTTATCGACTTTTCCAAAGCCAATAGGGAGCATTTCACCAGCACTGTTGATTTGATAAAAACCATCATCAGAGACAAAAAAAGTACAGTCTCCACGGCTTGCAATTGCTGTGCTGCTTTTAGCTCCTATTTTGTCTTTTATTTTTGCAAAACTGAAGATAATTTTAGAGCCTGGTACAAAGGTTGCGTGATAAATGGCGGAGCGCATAAAAATAAGTGGATTTGTTGATTCCGTAGACCCTTGAACATATTCTCCATCGGGAAAATCTTGATAATCGCAACTTTTCTCCCCAACTGTCCAATGTGTCGCATCATTCAAACCGGACCACTGAACACGGTTTGGCTTATCTGTTAATTGCATCAGGCAAACAAAATCACCCCACACACGCACAAGTCCAGCACGCGGGGGATTACCGCTCAAATCACAAAACCTTTCATCCGTTTTTAACGAAAGCATTTGTGGTGGGTCATTGCTATTAACAGCAATGATATGATCACCAAAGGAGGCAAAAGACCAAAGTGCAGTCTCATTGGCGTGATATTGTGTGTGAGGTTTGCTAATGTCTTTCCAGCCGCGCGTGCTGTTGTCATATTCATAAAGTTTTGTTGGTGCACCCACAATGATGCGCACACCACCCAATGAGCGCACAGCATAGACCCCCAAAATCACATCCGGAAAAAAATCTGAGACCGGCGCCACAATGGGAAACGGAATATACGAATTTGGTGCAGGTAAAACGTTCACAATCTCACTAGAATAACCACTATTAATAAATGCAACATCTGGTCTATACTCAGCAATAGGAATAAAGGTCATCAGAAATCCGTGTGTTGAATTTTTAACAAATTCTTGCGCCGTGATGTTTCAATTTGAAGCGCATCGAGCTGCTCTTGAAACATGGCAAAAGCTGCCGCTGCCATCTGTGGTTCTTTAATAATATTGGTATAAATTTCATATTTTGCACGCGTTTTGATCAGTTCATAGGCTTCTAAAAACCATATGGACGCTTCTTGTGCACTCTCAATATCTTTTATTCTTACAGGGTCAAGAATAAGCCTGATAGAATAAACGCGCTCTGGTGTTGGATACAAGACAAGCTTTTGTTCAAAATAAGCATAGCGTGTAGGCATGCCATGGCTACAATCATCCTCAAGATTCTCAATAACAAGAGGATCTACCTGCAAAAGCTTTGCTTTTCTGTGATTATCTTCATAAACGTAAGCATCAACAATGCGAACAGCCCCTGTTATAGAGGGATGTGCCTCGGCGCCATAACGGCTTTTGCCCTTTAGAGTGGTAAAAACAACTTCGCGGCTTTCATTGAAATAAAAAGGCAATCGTTCACAAAAGCGAATAGCCGAAAATATCGCCCTTTGCACTTGATCAACATACTCATCTGTTTGATCATCTATTTCATCCTGAATATCGTTTAACATCTGGATAAAATTTTTATCCCAAGGAGTAATGGTCTGTTTGTCTCCAATCGGACCACCTGTCTGTACTATTATTGTCATATCACCCTCTTCCAAATGTCTTGGGGCATCTTGTATAGGAGGGGGACGCAAGCAATAAACGCCCCCTTGCCTTTAACGATTAGTGTAAAACTCAACAATCACCTCAGCATCACCTTTGGTGCTTTGCTTGTCTCGTGTCATGTAAATCGTATTTTCAGCCTCTAGCGGAACATCTCGTTCCTCCATAGGTAGGGGCACATTGCCGGTGTAAGATTGCAAAAGCTTTGTTTCTCCATAATCATTGCCATTAGGTTCTTTTCCAAATATAACTTTTACATCTTCAAAATCCGCCATGGTATAAACTTGAATTCTTTTTATCAAAGCCCCACGGGGTAGAACACCAATTTTCGTTATCAGCCCTTGGTCTGTACATTTAACACGCGCCCGTAAAAAACTAACCTGCTGCGTAGAGTTGTTACGTCCCTGCAAAACAGGTGGCAATCCCTCATCTGTCATCTCAACAGTTTCAACAGTCTCAACGGTCTCAACAGGTTCCTGTGTAATTAGCGATTTTTCTGCCATAATTGTCATCCTTTAATAATTAGCTTGCTTCAGCAAAAGAAGGGATGACAATGGTACCAAAATCCTGTCCCCCTTGATCAGAATGAGGCAAGGTGTAGCGTGATTTTTTCATGCCGATAATGGTTTTAGCTGCAACCCCAAATTCACGTTGATAATCAAACAGTTCTTCAACAAGTTTATAGCGTGTTCCCCCTTTCCCATCGCCTCCTGTTGCTCCATTGCCAACGCGCCCATAAGCCATGATAACACTTTGCGCACCAAGCAAAATAGCACGACGAACAGAGGGAACAGGCTCTTGTGTCTTTGAATTGATACCATTGGGGACATGTTCAGCTTCACGCAAAATGACACCGTTATACATCCCTAAAGAACCATTAAAAATTGGGTTCTTAGCTCCAGAGCCATCATAAGCTGCCTTGGTAATGTCTAACCATTGACCACTCTGGGTATTGGTACGCAATTGGGTCACCTGTGTTGGGTGGAGATACATCACATATGCCGATTTTCCATCAACACGAACAGGGCGCAAACGTGGATTAGCAAGTTTAGCGCGTTCAACAGCCCGATCTATAAGATCTAATGTAAAAACATCGTCTTTTGTAAGTTCTTCATCAGTCTTTTTCTTAGCTGGGCGAATAATACGCAGTTTGCTTGGCTCTAATGGAGCATTAAAACCATAATGTACGGGTTTAAGGGTTATGCTGCGTCCTTCGAAGTGAATCCATGGTGCTGTATAACCTGCTGCCTGAATGAAGAACATCAAACTTAAGCGATCTGCATACCAATCAACAAGCCCATCTTTTGCTTCCTTACGCAAATTAAAGGGAACACGTTGTTGATCAATAGAGCCTTCATATTTGATGCGCACAGCATGAGTAAGCTCGTTGATGCGCACCTTTTCATTCATAAATTGGAGGGCTTCTTCATTGCCTTCCAGCGTTTGTCCCTCGCTAACGCCATCCCCCATAAGTTGGACTCTTAATCCGCTCGTCACAGAGTCACCAGCGGATTTTCCTAGCACATCCAACACTTGGATAATGCTGTTTTTGCTCTCCCCCATCAGCGGTGCAATAGGCAACGCTTTTGAGGTCTCTGTGTTTAGCATCTTAGCCCAAACGCCAACGGCTAATGGGTCATTGAGCTTTACTTCTGTTACTGCCATTTCAATTAATGCCTTTCTTGGTTTTTAAAACTCGCCTTGCGGCACCCCCAAACGATAACAATCACTTGGTTCTCTCTGTCGCGCCATTGCGCACATCTTCATGCTCTGCTCATAATTTGTTCAAATTTTTTGGGATTTTTCTCAACCCATGCTGCAAATTCTGCTTCCGGCATGGAAAAAAGCGTTCTCACATCCATACCGCCTGTTGGAACTTGCCCGCCGCGCGCTGTAAGCGTCCGCGCTGCTTGAGAGCGCTCTTGAAGGGCTTCCACTTCGTCCTTAACTGGCGCTCCACTATAGCCAAAAGCTTTCGCTTTTTGCACCAGCACCTCAATTGGGTTTATACCAGCTTTCTGACACTGCTGGCATATTTGGCGCAATTCAGCACCAATTTGTTGTTGCCGTGCCTCTGGGTCTTTCCATTGCGGATAAAGGCTTGCTTGCGCTTGTAAGACACTGTCTGCTCTTTCATAGAGATAGTCCGTGATACTGTCTAAATCTGGATATTTATCTTGTACTTGCGCTTTGGCTTCCTCGAAATAATCCCCCAACTTTTGGCGTTCATATTCCTCTTGACTCATGCGCTCTTGGCTCTCTCTCATATGAGAAAACTCATCAAGCAATTTCTGTTGTTCTTGTACCTTATGACTAAGCCATGCAAAATGTGCTTTTGGGTCGTCTTCTAGGGAGGGAATATTTTCCTCACGGCGGCGCGTGATTTCTTCCTGCATTGCGGCATATTTTTGCGCAAGTTCAATAGCCAATTCACGCGCTTCAATGGCGCTTTGTTCTGCCTTTTGGCGTGCTTGCCGCTCTTGCTCTAGTTTATCAGATTCTATTACATCAGAATTTGGCTGCTCTTGAAGTGGTTCTACAGCTGGCTGTTCAGAACTTTCCTCTGCATCAAAAACTTCCTCAACTTGTTCTGGCTCGACCAACTCAACAGCATTATCACTGGCAAAATGTTCATCATAGATTGCTTGTTCTTCTGGCGTAAACTCTTCTTCCATATTCTGTCCCTTCAATGTGCTATTATATTTTTTGTCAAAACTCGATAGTGTTCCAACTGTGTCTGTAAAGCTTTGCGTTCTAAATCACGCTGCGCTATCTCATTTTTTGCCTGTTGAAGTTCGAGCTGCATGCGCGCTTGTTCTTGTTTCAAGAAAAGTTCGATATTTTTCTGCTGCAATGCCGCTTGTTTCTGCTGCGCATCAAGTTGATAGAGTGTGCTCTTTGCTTGCGCTTCTTGCTGTAAAACAGCAATCTTTGCTTGTTGCTCTGGAGTTAATTGCGCCCCTTGGCTTTGTTGCATCATCTGCTGTTGCTGTTGTTCTTGTTGTGCCTGCTGTGCTTTTGCCGTTAAATTTGCTACCAATGTTGCCGGTAGTGGGGAAAGCTTTAAAAGATCTGGAATCATCTCCGGTGTTAAGAACCCACCAAGCAATGGCAACATCTGCGTAATTGTCGCAAAAGTTTTCTCTTTTTCATTGGGGCTTGTCGGTGAATCATCAACAATAATGTCGTATTCAAGCGTTGTGACAGCTTCACGTGTTAATGGAACATACTGCGCATTCTCTTGTCCAGAAATACGTACCAGACGCCCATCAGAGAGATAATTCTGAATGAGATAAAGGATAATCTTTCCCTGCCTACACCGATAAAGCTTGAGATTATCAAACAGCCCCGCAAGCAAATTAAGCGTTGATTGCCGGCGTGTATTTTCCAGCACATTGGCTTGGTTGACCTCCCGTGTTCCGATAAACTCAGCCGATAACCCTGTTACATGCGTTATCGCTTCACGCGATTCATTAAACAGCTGGAAAAATCCATTGGGAAATTGTGCACTTGGCTTTGGTTGAATTTTCCCTCCTGTAAGCGCGCCATTTTTAACCCAAGTAATCGTATCCGTTCGCGCCCAGCTTTCCATGGCTTGGCGATCATCATCGAAAGCGCCTCGTTCTGCTATCAAGCCGCCCTTAGACTGGCTATTAAGGATATACATCACTTGGCTAAAATATTTATTCGACCATTTTTGTGGATCTTTTGCGGGGCGAACAATCCCGTAAAACTGGTTTTTAAGCTTATCCAGCGTGCCCGTGATACACTCCCACCCAAGTTGCCCATCAGGTGCTAATGGCTTATCGGGATTTGCTAAAAGACGTCGTCCCAGAAAAGCGCGTCTCACCACTTTTTTATAAAAACACACCCCTTGTAATTGTGGCATTACCCTTTGAAGCTGTTCAAACTCCTGTTTGCTATAGTTGCGCATCTGTCCGGTTTGAAGATCAGGCGCCTTGTAAGTGGTCTCATATTCAAACCAACGGCATTCAACCAGCGTAACATAGCGTTTCCCAGAATACGGATCTGAGAGAGAAGTCGCATTGGAGTCATCTTGATACGCATCAAGCGACACATGAGAATCCTCAGAAGCGGTTGTACTATCGATAGCCCAATCGGCGTTAAGATCTTCAACAGCAACATCAGGAAAAAGACTTTTAGCATCCTCAACGGATTTGCGATCAACATACCACATACGCTGTGCGTCAATGAGATTTGGTCTTACAGCATTGGCATCCCAAACCATTTTTAAGGGATCTAAACGTTGAACAGCAGGTATCCCTTCGGGATCTGTATCATAATCAAGCCGCGTATCTGTCCAGCCCATACCGCAAATAACCATATCCTGAAAAGCATCGGAATCGGCATATTCCGCCTCTGCCTCATCACGAAACCATTCTGCTGCTCCAGTAAGCAATTCATTGGGTATTGCCGCTCCCATTTGCCGTGGTTGAAACTGTACTTCGCGCTTATTATTACGCTCCGCCCCAACAATAGCATTCACAAGGGGTGCAATGCGGTTAAAAGTCATGACAGGACGGCGTTGCTCTTTTAAAACCGCAAGATCTTCCTCTGCCCATTGACGACCATTATAAAAATCAAAATCTTCACGCGCCTGTTCACGCCATTCATTAACATGTTCAATATCTTCTGCGTACCAAGACTTTAAACGCTTATAGAGTTCATATTCATCGAGGATTGTCGTTTTTTGAAAGTCTTGATCTAGAATGCCATCCATGATGCCGCTTCTCTTTCCATAGTGCAATAACGCTCTTGCTTGGGTTTGACACTGGGTGCTTCATAGACAATGCACATTAAACCAAAGGCATCCGCCCCATGGCTCGACCAATCATGCTCTGCACCCAAACCAATGCCGCGCTTCTCATCCCATTTCTCATGATACCAATTCAGTGCTTTGCGCCCTGCTACCGTCATCTCTTCATTAAACCAAACAGACGGCAAAATACGCCGCACCGCCTCTATACGCATCTTAACCGCCCCTGCCCCTTGATTAGGGATCACTTGCGTTTCAAAACCCGCATCATTTAAAGCACTCTCAAAACTCACATTGTGCACACGGTCTCTGGTCGCACCATCATGGGGCAAAACCATCAATGCCTTCTCATAACCATTGTGACGCAACCAGCCTATATGTTCCGATAAAGGCTGCCCCTGTGCTTCGTAATAATTAAGCACTCTGATTTCTCGCCCCACAAACTGTGCTATCCATATCGCCGTGGCATCTGCCTTGGCGCCTGTCCCCCCAATGTCCCAAAAAGCACGTATTTGCATTAAAGGGTCACGAGCAACACGCCCTATCCGCCCCTCTTGCTCGGCTGCCAACATTTCCTTTTGATAATAAGCACCTTGAACCGCTTTCAGATAATCCCCTTCCCAGATATGCTTATAGGTCTCGGGGCGGTTTCTCAGATCATCCAATCGTGCTTCATTCAAGATCTTGGGAAACTTCGGATTGTCTGACCAATTGATCTCTACACGCTTAATTGCCTCATTGTCTGAAAAGCGAAACCGCTTCTCAACGGGGGCATTCTCTCGTAATGGATTCCATGTCACCCATAACTCTGCCCGCCATCCCTCTCCTTCTTCTCGCAAAGTCGGTATAAGCGTTTGCCAAGCTGTCTCTGTGACAGGCTCTGCCTCATCAACCCAACAGAGCAAAATACGCCCCATAGACTTGATACTTGCAATATTCCGGTCCAGACCAGAAAACTGAAAGGCTATACGACCATCTATCGACTTAATCGACGACTCCCCAACCTTGTAATAGTCCTTTAAAAAGTCGTGCGCTTCAATAGCGCGTTTAATTTCCTCCAACGAACTTTCTGCTAGCGAGTTTTGAAACTGCCGTGCACAAAGTATAGTGCCTGATATCCCTTCCCTACCAAATTGATAGCCTTTTAAAGCAGCCATCAAGGCAAATGATCTTGTCTTTCCAGACCCTCTTCCACCCCAAGCCGCACGCACCAAAGCCTTATCTGTAAAAATCGGTATAAGCTTTGGAACAATATTAATCTGTCGTGTTGTCATGAACTAAAGGCGCGATTTCCACACGCGTTATCATCTTAATCGCCCCGCCATCTTCCCCTGTCACTTGAAGAGGCAAAATCTTCCCCAACAATGCCAAATAAGCAGCGGGGCATTTGATTGCCTGTTTTTCTAGATAAGAGACCAAACCATCATCACCATATTTCTTACCAGCGCGCTCTGCTGCCTTAAGCACTGCTTCTTTCAAAATACGTGTCGTTTTATTTGGCACACCTTTTACCCGCCCTTGACCTGCCTTTGGGGGCGTTCTTTTTGCAAGTTTTTCAGTGGTTTTCATGTGTGTTTCTTTTTGTAAACAAGACAATAAAAAACCCCGCAAAAGCAGGGCTCTGAACAATCATATAAACTTATAAGAAAGGTTATACCTTTACCGTAATTCTAGACACAATTCGACTAGTACAGCAATGCCATAAAACACTATTTTTCATATCCTGTCAACAAAAAAAATCACTATATTGTGTATTTTTTATTTTTTTCACCTAAATCTAGTATCTTTAGCACCCAATAACTCACAATTGTATCCTCTAAACGAATCAATTATACGGAAGCACTAAATTATTGATTAGCAAAAAGTGGGGGGAATAATGGAAATAATTATAGTCATAGGAGGAATATTAATAGCAGCAAATATGATCTACCACATTTCGAAGGTAGGAGAGAAAGGTTGGAATGTAGGATTCGAAAATACGATTTTATTAATCATAATAATCGATGTGTTTTTATATTTTGAATTCTCAGTGAACATATTACTAATAATAGCAACTTTACTGTCTTTTAGGAGCTATTTAAGAATAAATGACTATGAAGAACAATTCGAGTTACTTCAGGAACAGAAAAATCGAGAAATAGAAATATACAAAGAACAAATTACGAAATGGGATAAAAGTCTTTTAAAAAAAACTCGAAAAATATCGCAAAAATGGATTAGGCAATGGAATAAAGAAATTAAACAGTGGGAAAAGGATATACTAAGAATAAAAGATCCCATAATGATAGGTGAAGATTATGAACATCACCATCCCATCATAAAAGAGATCTGTACTCAAGGATATAAAGAAATACCGTTTCTCTATAAGAAAGCTTTGGAAACAGAACCTTCTGCTGAGCATTGCGAAAAAATCAATGTATTCAAGAAACACATAGCTTTTAAGAAAAGCTATCTAAAAACAATGCGACTCATGAAAAAAACGGGATAGTTGTTGAAAAAATCGTAGATCCCCTTACAGAAAAAACATGTCATAAACCTACAATGTTTTTGTTGCATTGGTGGTTATATGTGGTTGATGATATGATCATAGCCGAGTACGAAAAACAAGCGTTACATGGGTTTTATAAAAATGATAAATCGCTTGACATCTACTGGGATGAAATGTCTAAAAATACAGAATACGAAGAGATAGAAGAAATACTGAAATCATGGCATTTGCCTCCTAAGTATGAATGCCTAGTAGGGATAAAAAAATATTTACTGACATTGTTGTATGACATTTCGGATGACTATAGAATAGCAAGAGAAATTTTTATTCATTATAAGCGTCTTCTTGAAACTGTTACAGAAGGATATATTTCTTTAGATGAAGACCGTTATACCGAAGAGGTAAAATGGAAGGTAAATGAGTGTAAAGAGAAAGATAAAGAACTCATAAATGAAAAAGATAATTATAATCTATACATTTCTGAAAATATTCCAACATTTGAGAAAACTTATAAATTAGGAACAATAGAACAAATTAAATCAGCAAGTAAAAAATGCTATAATAGATTTATCTATTGGGATATGCTCGTAAATATAATAAATTCAAGAGAGAAACTACAAATTATCTTCGGTGAAGAAAAGGTGAATGCACTGAAAAAAGCTATAAAGGAAGAATACAAACAATTTCATATCGAAAAGCAGGAGACAATTTTCGAAAATAAAGATTTTCATTACAACAAATCCTACGAGCATTTGGTAGAATATTTGTTATAAACCAATACGATTATGCGCTTTTGTGAAAAATATTTGTCCAGACTTTGCTTCAGTTTTCTAACACCTAATCGTCCAAGCCAAGCTCTTTCCTCACCTCTTCAGAGCTATAAAAAGTACCCTCTCCCCTTCGAACGCGCTCTCTTACTTGTGAAGCTAAATAATAATCCTCTGCTTCCTCTATTCCATGTTCAATAATCTCGCGTAAATAAAAAGACTTTGTACGTCCTGTCTTAGCAGCTAAATTATTCAAACGTGTTTCGAGATCACTTGGCAATCGAATAGATATCGTCATAACACAATCCTCATATTTGTATTCACTGTAATACAAATACAACGAATTGTACAGAAAAACGTTTCGCGTCATAGCGAAAGAAACAACATACAACATTTACCATTTAGTTTTTCTGTCAAAATATTTATGAAGCGCGTTAAGAGCGACCCGCAATGAATTCACAAGATGTGGTAATGTTTTGTCTTCGACAACAATATATTGTATTGCTGCATAAAGATTATACTGTCTATAGAGATGTTGTGTTTCTTTTATCGCCTCTTGCATATTAGAAAACTGTTCTGTTGCAAATTCAACCCATTTTTCTCTTGCTTTGTCATCAGAAGATGATGGCATTTCATCATAAACAGCGCTTGGTAAACCTTTTGCACACAAATAGTCATTTTTCACTTCAAGATATTTTTGCGCAGCATCATACTGGTCTTGAGTAAGCATGCCTTGCAAACACAGCCGCCCAACATAAGTACCAGCAAGCGGATTTTTAGCCTCTTCAATAGTCAAACCAAAGCGTTTAGCACGCATTTCAATTGCCAATTGATTAACAGGATCTTGACGTACTTTCACTTGTGAAATGTAAGCATCTTTCTTTTTCATACATCCCCTAATCTGTGGGAGCCCACATGTTTCTCTTTGCTCTATTTTTCAATCAAAATGGTATGCTGTCATTAAGAGATGCACTATGATCAGCAGCACCTGAAGCGATAGCATAATTTTGAGAAGTAACGGAAGAAGGGGCAGATTGATCTTTCTTTACATCAAGCAAATACAACTCGCCTTTGAATTGTGGCAAGACAATCTCTGTTGTGTAATGGTCATGCCCATTTTTATCTTGCCATTTGCGTGTTTGTAATTTTCCTTCTACGTAAACTTTTGAACCTTTGTTGAGATATTGAAGTGCAATTTTTGCCAAATGTGGATTGAAAACCACAATGGAGTGCCATTCCGTTTTCTCTACTTTTTGATGAGTATTTTTATCCGTATAGCTTTCAGAAGTTGCTATACTAAAATTGACTATTTCTGCTCCAGAATTCATTGTTTTGCTTTCGGGATCAGCACCTAAACGCCCGATTAACATCACTTTATTTAGCATGTTTTTTTACCTTAAACTTGTATTTTAATACATACAAAATCCTAGCATGATTTGCATATTTTTTCAATTATTTCAAAAGGATATTATTATTTTTTAACATATAAAATTATGTTTTTTTATCTTTTGATAAACATAAAGCCACATCACGCAAATGACATGGCTTTCTTTTTTCTATTTTAAAGCAGGCGCCCCCGCACCGCCGTTATTTTATTTACGCTGCTTTATCAACACCACAGACATCTTCAGAAAATTTCTTATTTTCTTTAAGCACAGCATTGCCATAAATTGTTGTAAATTGACAAATTTGTGCCTTGCCACTCACATGAGCATTATCGTGAATTTTTGCACAGGGACCAACACGCGCCGAGCCAGAAACCTTGGCATTGTCATAAATATTGCTACCATCATAAACTATAGCTTTATCAAAAACATGAGCATTTCCATAAGCTTTTGACCACGCAGAAAGGCGTGATTTCCCATAGACATGGGCATCATTAAACACAAGCCCACTCACATACGCATTTTCATAAACACGGGCATTATCGTAAATAAGAGCCCCCTCTGTAATAACGGCATTATCACTCACAACGGCATTGCCAAAAACATAGCCTCCAATTTTTGCATTGCCATTAATGACTGCATTGTCATAAACATGTGCCTTATCATTCAAAACCCATGCCTGATCACTAATCACGGCATTACCATAAACCCTAGCCCAATTCACAACGCAGGCTTTATTGCGTATTTTGGCATTTTCGGAAACGCTTGCTTGAATAACCATAGCATCATCATAAACCCAGCAATTGCCATCATGAGAGAGGTTATCTTCATTTTCAATAAAACCACCTAAATCCCCCATCTTAACATCAGCAAAGTCTTTTAAAGCTTTAATGCGGTGTAAAGTCACACCGTTAACAACGCGGTTTTCATTAGTAAGTTCATATTTTGGAGATGTTTTTTGATTTTTAACTGTAGCGTTCATGCTAGTAATCCTTACGAAAATATAGTTTTGAATTGACAACCCTAAAAGGGCGCCGGGTGTTCAAAACACGGTCGTAAGTCCGTCGTCACACTTTTCTCATAAAGAGTATTGTATGGTGTGACCACACCCGACACAATCATTATATGCTAATCATAACATAAAAGACAGCCAGTATTTAAAGAAATGGGAAAAACCTTATCGTGATTTATCCGCTTACGATTAAGTGTTTTGAGCACTTGTCGACCTTTCTAAACGAACTTTTCTTTAAAGTCAATACGTATTTTTTATTTTTTTTCATTTTGATACCTACCTAGTTGAATATCAAGCGCTTTTAAATTTTACTTTTGGTTTTTATTATAAAATGTAGTGCGTAAATGGACATGTTTATTAAACTGCGTGTATGCAACATGAGAAAGAATGAATAAATTAAAAAAAAGTACCAAATAACGATATCTAAATACCAAAATACAGTATAACTATTTGGAAAAATTAAAACGACAAGTGCTAAACTTATTAGCTTTAAGAGTCGGTGCATATACTGTTGTAAATCACGTGTTAATATCTTCCAACCTGTTGTGTTGCTGCGTTTGTATTTTGGATTGTTCTGCAACTCAAAAGGAATATGAGAATTGCATAAAATTGCAAAAACCGCTGTGACTATTACCAAAGAAACAGATTCGAATATCAAAATACTTTGAATAAAGTAGGGATTTTTTTTAATTCCTAAAAAACATAAAAATATAAAAGTTATAATGCCAAACAAGGCTCTTAGCTGCTTATCTGTAAACATATTTATTTCCTGCGGTTTTCGATAATTTTTTGATCTCTCTGTTGATCTCGTCTATAAGAGGCTCGTAATTGAGAACGCTTTTCGGAATATTCCCACCGTAAACCCAAGCTTTCACTTGCGCTTTGGTACTAAAATCCGCATTTTCTGGTGTGGTATAATACTGGCCGCCATCAAACTTTTCACACTCTCTTGTGCCGTCTTCATATTCGTAGAGGTTGTAAAAATACTCCTCTGCTCCGTCCCCCCAAGGAACATAACCAACAGCTGTTGCAATAAACTCTTTTTGCATTGGTTGTTTACGCTTTTTTAAGAACAGGTCTTTTAATATTCTCATGTTTTTAGTCCATAATTTTAC
>NZ_JBHIMS010000052.1:0-14687 GCF_042194285.1 Bartonella sp. MM97QHHN
CCAATAAGGCAAGAGCGCCAAGATGAAGTAAAGCATAATCCGTATCGTTTGCTTTAGACGTGGCGCCTTTTTCCCAAGGAGAAGTGCCATAATCAAAGCGTAGCCTTTTAGAAAGGTCAATGTCTGTTACCGCCCATTCTAGCGCATCATCAAGCGCCTGTGTTAAACGATCCGTAGTGACCTCTGGTTCAAAGATTTCCAATCCCTTGGCTTCAAAATTAAGCTGTATATCTGGAATATCTTCCGTGTAGGTAGGATCAATGAATTTACAAGCAGCGGAAAGAATGCCCGTGCTAATCAAAAAGGCGCTATCAAATTGCGGACAATCTTTGGCAATTTCGTCGTTATAAAGAATGTCTACTTCACGATCAGCCAATTGATAGCTTGCCATATGGTCATTCTCATTGATTTTCTCGGTTGACCAGCCTAAGCTTTTTAAAAGTGCATGAGCACTTTCCATGGTGAGACGATCATCATTGTCATCCACTTCATCCACTTCCTCTGCCACTTCAACAGAAGTTGTTTTAGAAGCAACAGATGCTATTTGCGGATCCAAGCTCAAAATCGGTGCATTTTTCGGAAAACCTGCTCGATAACCCCGCGCAAGAGTGAGGAGATTATCAATTCTATATTTTGAGATTTCTTCCACAAAACCTAAAGGATTTCCCTTTCTAAAATTCTCCTTATAAGATTTGAGCTTTTCAACATCCCCAATCAAAACAAGCGCAATAAGGTGACGCGCTACAAGATCAAGTTCACTGTTTGTTGGCAAAGCCGCATAATCATAAATGATTTGATTGACATTTTGCCGATCAGCCCATTCAAGAATATCCGCACTGATCTGTTTCAGCTTGCCTTCATCCAATTCAGTACTAGAAACTGTATAAACTTCTTCTGCTTCTTTGAGGGCTATATATTGAGGCATATTATAGAAAATCTCTCTATGAGCAGTGGAAAAGCCAAGTGTTGAAAGGGAAGCCTTAAATGCAACAATTGGCTCTTCTTCATCACTTTGAAGACTGTACATTATATTGATGATACGGTCTTTACTGATAAAATAGGTATTACGATCATAGTTTTTATCACGATAAACTGTCCAACCCATTTCTTTTAATTGCTCAGCAACCTTATTGAAAGTAATCAAAGCTTTCGGACCAAGATGTGCTTCTGCTGCTTCTCGCTCATTAAGGATTTTCAGATGTTCTTCAGCAAATTCAACGGCATGGTTAACATATTTTTCTACTTCATCATCATCCAAATGTTCAGAAATCGTACCAGCTTCTAAAAAATTTTTATAAGATTTCAGGATATCAATTCGACCTGTCAACGCTAAACAAGCCAAATGCCAAACTATATCTATATTGTAGCTATACTTTTGAACACGTGTTTTGCTTTCTATTGATGCTTGTAAATCTTGGGCGCGTGCCCATTGTATTATCCGCTCAGAGATTTTTATCAAATCTTCCTCATTCAACGTCTCTACACAAATATCAATCCCTTTATCAAAACCGCTAAAAATCCCTCCCCCAATCGTATTAAAAGACTGATAAATATCCGTAGGTCGTATCCAATTATATTCTCCCCTATAGTGAATATATTCGCAAGCTACAGAAATCTCTTCGTTAGAGATCTCAGCTTCAAGACGGACATTGTAATTGTTATGGAGATGTACAAAACCAAAATCAAACTGAATAAAGCGATCTGGCAAAGAGAGCCACATTTTTCCAGGTTCCGTAGAAAACCACCCTTGGGTTTTAAGAATACGGCTTGCTGCAGTAAGGCTTATCGAGCGCTGTTTGGGCTTTTTACGCGTTAGAATATCGTCTAACTCCCCATTTTTATAAGCTTGCGCAAAAAGAATGAGGCGCTCATACCGCGTCATCGCTTTGTAATCTGCAAATTCTGGTACATGTAATTGAGGTGCCGGCTTATCAGACCTTAAAGCATCAATATCGCCAAGCAATGCTTGTGCAACAGCAGAATGATTGGCGGCTTCTTCACGCAATTTTTGTTCAATATTCTGCGTTTGTGCCCAAAAGATTACTTTGTTTAAAACAGCTTCGATATGACTTTCTGAAAGATTCTGTGCCACAATTCCGAAATTTTCTTCTGCATAAATCAACGTATCACCATATTCATAGCGCGACTGTTCGCCATTATCATATTCCTCAGCAAGACAATAAGCGGCGGTGGTAAGAGCAACTGATAGCCGCAACCTTCCACCATCCTCTCCATAATCTACAACATCATAGAGAATGCGTATTATACGATCGGAGAAATGATAATAAGCAAATGTATCTCCAACTTCATCGCGATAAATCTCCCAGCCCAATCTTTTTAAAATCTCTGTTACGTCTTTCGTTTTCATTATGCTTCACTTCCCTTTTAAATAGCTTGGATGTCGATCAACTCCATGGTGCAGTGTCCCCTCATTCCACTTCTTATCTAGCTGATTTTTAGCCCAATTCTTGTTAAATTTATCTAATTCTTTCTCCAATTCTTTTACACTGCCTTTAAAATTATCTATAGTACCTTTAAGATCTTTTTGATATTGATCAAATTTTTCTTTATTTTGCTTAAGATACTTTTCAGCTTCAGAACCACAAAATTTTATGCTTCCTGTTGTTTTACATATTTCTCTTAAACCTTTCTGCCCTTTACTTAATTTGGCTTTACCTGTTTTCGTCTCATCAAACGCTGGTTTTCCATCCTTAATAAATGTGTTATCGGGACGTGTTCTTACCTTAATTGTGCCTTTATCTGTCGTAATTTCAATTTCAATCGTTAATTCTTTTTCGCTGGGTGAAAATCCTTCCTCCTTTAATTTTTGTTTTTTCTCATCGCGTTTTTTATCATGATGTTCCCTAGCTTTATTAAGCTTTTTACCTTTTCCATCATTGTCATCGTCATTATTGTTTTGTGGTTCTTTATTGTTTCCGTTTTTTTTCTTATTTTTACTTTCCTTCTGAGAATCTTTATTTTTTTCTTCTTGTGAGTTTTGATTTGTTTTTTCGCTATCTTCTGCAGAATTTTTCGATGCAAACCAATAGGTAAGGAAATCAGCTATAGCGGTTCTATTGTTAGGAGATTGAACAATAGTTGCTCCACCAGCCATAAAAAGAGACAGAGCTGCCAACTCTTGTGGCGTAAGCGACACAATGAACGCTACAGCAGCTGCTACCGCAGGAAGAAAATTATTTTCGGCAGCATTACCTGCGGCATCAGCGCCAGTATTGACATCACCACCAGCAAGGGCAGCAGCAAAGCCTCCCGCTATGCGCGCGATATCAATGGCATGATCATTAAAATCAGAAAACTGTGCTTCAATCTTTGCATTGATACGCGCTTGTTCTTCTGCCGTTGGAACACGACCATCCAATGCTGCTATTTCTTTTTGTATAAAATTTTTGGTCGACAGTTTAAACTGGAGCATAGCTGTGGCTTCACCCACAGCCCCCCCCCACAGCACCGGCCGTGCAAGCACCACTCGCAACCGCGCCTTTTAAGCAGCCAAGTCCTGCATGGGCAACGATCTGCGTGACCGTATCTATTTTGCCTTCTGCCTTGGCGGTACCGATTTCTTCCGCCAACGATTTGCCAACCGTATCAGACAGGGCGATGCGCAGATTGTTAAAAAAGTTCTTGTCAAGAGAACCACCCTCAAGAGCCGTTTGCACGCCTGTGCCAATGGCGGCTTTGATCAGGTTCTTTTCCGCTTCACTGGCGATACGATCGACAAAAGGAGCGGTTTTTGGCAAAGATTGTCCAACACCTGCCATTTCCGTTAGTTGGCTGTTAAGCCCGCTGTCAACATCGACGAGACAATGCTGAGAATATTCTTGGAAGAACCAAGCTCATGCAAGGCGCCGGCAATGTTGCCGCGATTATTGACAAGAGCCACAGCGCTTTTGTTAATCAGCGCTTGGACACCTGCCTGTATCGCCGCATTCATGGCGGTGCTCGAGCCAAGCCCCAAAGCACCGGTAATGGCGCTGGCAGCGCCCGAGGCTGCTCCGCCCGTAACCGCCGTGAACAGCCAAGGCCACGAGAGCTGCGCCGGCTTCTGTCAATCCTTGGGCTTTATAATCCCAGTCTTTAAATTCAGCCTTAACTGCTTGTCAATCAACTTTCCTTACAAATCTTAATCAACCCAAAGAAATAACCTGAAATAGCAGTGTGTCGTATGGAAAATTAAAAACAAAAACCGAATGAAGAAAATGCACTTGAGACTTGCCTATGGCTTCACAGGTTTATTGCTGTAAAAGCTTCAAATGATGATATCTCTAATACTTTTTTCGCTTGTTCTCTTGTGGTAGCTTCCACAAGCGAAAAGATATGGACGATGACACCTCTTCTCAAGCTTATCAAACTGAACTCAAAGGTATTTCCTTATTGATTTTGAAAGAGTCCTTAAAACGCATTTTGCAGAGCAACGTAGAAAGCATGTCTAAAAAAATCATTCCAAAAGCAACAGATTTTTCTAAGTATTGTGAAGAGATTGAAAAAGATCTTCTTTCACGAACCAAAACTCTTCATAAACTAATAATAGGAGAGTTTAAAATAGATTTCTAAAAAATAGCAAAATAGTGAAAAGTGCTGATCATTTTTGGATTGGATATGCATTTAAAGAGTGATTAAAAAGTTTTTTTAATGTACAATATATTTCTAGAAGCCAAAATGGCTCTATAGTATCAAATTTATAAAGTAAATAAATCCATTAATACAAATTAAGGATTTTAGGATACACGAATTTCAAAATATTTGTTTTTTTAAAACATGAATAGCCAGCATCAGCACAAAAAATGTTGCGGCAGTTATGAGTCACTTTCATGTATTTTTGAAATAACAGAGCTTTTCTTTAATCTTTATGAAAGGGTTGCCAGTGCTATGGGCTTTTTTGAAAGGTGGATTTGGGTATCAAAATGCAAGCGAGAGTTTGGGATTATGGAGCTCTGTGTTTAAAGCTATCATCAACTATAGATAAATCATAAACGAGGTTAACTAAAATATTAAAAGCAACTGGATGCAATAGAAGACATTGCTATTAAAATAAAAGATAGATTGTATTTTTATATCAGAAAATAATTTAAGAAATTGAGATCATAATTTTTCCACAGGAAATAAATATATTTACAAATAAGCAGCTAAGAACCTTGTTTGGCATTATAACTTTTATATTTTTATGTTTTTTAGGAATTAAAAAAATCTTGACTTTATTCAGAGTATTTTGACATTCGCGTCTGTTTCTTTGGTAATAGTCACAACGTTTTTTGAAATTTTATGCAATTCTAATATTCCTTCTGAATTGCAGAGCACCCCAAAATATAAAGATGATGATACAACAGGTTGGGTGAAACTAACACGTGATTTACAACAGTATTTGCACAGACTTTTAAAGCTAATAAGTTTAGCGCTTGTCGTTTTAATTTTCCCAAATAGTTATAAAGAAACGGTTTCTTTACCTGTCATTTCTAGGTATGTGGAGTACAAGCTTTCTTTTCCATTGGGATACTGTACTTTGGTACTCAGATATTGCTCTTTGGTATTCCTTTTTAGTTTGTGTATTGTTTCTTATGTTACGTACACGCAGTTTAATAAATATATCTATTTACACACTACAGTGCTCAGTTAAAAAGCCATAGTAAAACTTCCGATTTTATAAAACTGTTTAGATTAAATGGCGTTGTCTCTTCTCAACGTTCATAGATGAAATCAACAAGGAGATAAAAAAACTATCGAAAGCAGTTTGATACTCTTTGTCGCAGGAAAGAGGTCAACGCATTGAACGAAGCATGGCATCACGTAAAATGGCGTTAATCCGCATTTAATATCCTTTCCCTTGACTTTTAAAGTCACGCTAGCACGTCTGAATCCACACGCACTGTTGTAACAGTTTTGGGTGATTTATAGAATGGATTGAAAACGGCGTTTTTCCAGAACACATCATTGAGTGACGGAATATCTCTATGAGAGATTGCACTATCCGACATTACAGCCAATTTATCAATTTCAACTCTCTGTTCATCTGTCAAAGGTGATAAGTTACCTACCTCAATTTCATAACGAACTTTCTTCTTTATAACGTTTCCTTTCTTTCAAATTGGCTCGCCGTGCTGAAATAATACGGATTACCTCTATGCCATCTTTATCGTCATGGACAATATGCGCTACGAATAGTAATAAAAAACCTCCACAAGCACTAAAGCTTGCTAACCATACTCTCCATTTTCAATACGGTCTTGTTTAGCCATGGAGAATAGATCAGAAAAAACATATGCAGCTATTTCAAAACTTTACACGGTACTTTCTAAGATTACTTTTTGTTTTAGCTTTATCCCATTCAACTCTTATTTTTATACCTTATATTAATACATTTATAAGGGTATTATATACATCAAGAGTTTTAGATGAACACTTAATTATCCATGTTTTTGTACAATTAATATAATTTAATACTTTAAAAATTAGTGATTAATTAACTAAAAATATTAAAAAATAATAAATTATTCTAAGGCTTTATGCATATAATATGCAAATCGAATAAAACTTACAAGCCTGTTAAATAAAATAATATTAATTGGCTATTTAGGGGCTGCTCCTGAAAGCAAAAATGAATTTTGGTGCCGAAACATTCAATTTTCGTATGGCTACCTCTGAAAGCTATGCAGAAAAATACCAATAAAAAAGTAGACAAAACAAAATGGTATTCCGTGATGCTTTTTAATCTACATACATTTGGAAAACTTGTTCTTCAGTACAGAACTGCCCCTTTTTCCGAATGAATGAGAGGAACGGTTTTTTTAATGGTCAACGCTACAAAGGATGCAATCAGCACTTTCAAGAAACCACTAACCAAAAAACCTAATGAACTTATTAAAACTGTCAGCAAAGGAACCTGTGTCATATACGCTACCCATGGTATTCCAAAAGAATAGACTATCCCAATGCCACCCACAGTATTTATCACAAATAATATTATAAAATTTAACCGCTGCCAAAATAATTCTACCATAAAGCCAATAAAAAATGCAGCAAATGGAAAACTAATCAGATAACCACTCGTAACTCCTGAAAAAACACTAATTCCACCACGACCACTAGGCAATAGAGGTAACCCAATCGCAATAAGAGCAAGGAAAAGAAGTGATGCTAAAGCTCCCCTTTTCGCTCCAAGTATAGAGCCTGCTAACATCGGAGCCATAGACTGAGCTGTGATAGGGACACCCAGCAAAAAAGGAAGATAAATAGGAGGAAAAAGACTCAAAACAGCGTAAATAGCGGCGAATAAAGCAATATAAACTAAATCTTTTGTATTCACTGAATTATTCCTTCACTAGGGAAAAGCTTTCGTTATTGTTGTACAATTAATAAAAAGTATCAGATTTATAAAAGTACACTTTAAATGCCTTAGATATAGAGAAAAATACTATAATAATTTATTTTAATAATATCACTTATATGAATCATATTAGATTCTATAATGTTTAAATACATCATAAATTACTATAGTTAAATTCAATAATAGTGATATACGAATATTATATAACAACAGCATAACAAAATAATGCATTTATTTTAGTTATTATGCTTTGAATGAATGAGAGGAAAAGATCTTTTAATCGCGAGTGCAATAAAGGATGCAATCAACGCTTTTAAACAATCGCCTATCAAAAAAACTGATGAAGCCATTAAAACATTCAGTAAAGAAACTTTGGTCATATAAGCTGTCCATGGAACACCAAAAGAATAAACTATCCCAATGCCACCGACAGTATTTATCACAAATAATATTATAAAATTTAACCGCTGCCAAAACAATTCTACCATTAAACCAATAAAAAATGCGGCAAATGGAAAACCTATTAAATAACCACTTGCAATCCCTGAAAAGACACTGATCCCACCGCGACCACCAGGCAACAGAGGTAATCCAATCGCAACAAGAACAAGAAAAAGGAGTGACGCTAAAGCACCCCTTTTTGCCCCAAGAATAGACCCTGCTAGCATCGGTCCCATCGATTGAGCTGTAATAGGTATCCCTAGAAGAAAAGGAAGATAAATAGAAGGGAAAAGTCCCAAAATAGCATAAACAGCGGCAAATAAGGCAATATAAACTAAATCTTTTGTATTCATTTGATTCTTCTTTCACTATAAAAAACTTTGATTATTATGAGATGCTGTATCAATGGTATCAGCATCATAAGAACGCGCTTCCAATGCTTCAGCCACTTCTGAAGCCATTCTTATGGTTCGTATAATTAAAGGTATCGCAAGAGCGACAATGTTAGTGTTAAGTCCCCGTGCTTGCTGTGCTTCATGTACCTCATTAAACTTTTCACTCAAAAGAGGAATAAACCTGATCGCCATAGAGATAACCATACTCACTTTTGATGGATTTATACCAAAACAACGAAAGGGCTGGAGGCCTGCTTCAATTGCATCCACCATATCTGAAACTTTTGTTGTGAATGAAATAAGTGATGATAAAGAAAAGAGGATAACAAGACGTAATATGACCTCAACCCCCGTAAACCAACCGCTAAAAATAGTTTGAAATACAAATAGAAGAACTAAAAGCAATCCCATCGATTTAAATTGCTTTATCGCAGTTTTGAAAGGGACCTTGGCGACTCTATAGAATAAGATGACCAACAACAAAAATAACCCAAGAAGCGCTATGGAAGAAACCATTATTATAAAAGTTCCACACGCCGTAAGAAATAATAACTTAACTCCAGGACTTAACCTATGAATAAACGTATCCCTTGGAATATATAAACCGATCATGACATTCTTCTTATATACTCCTTGATAGCAACAAAAGGTACATCATCAATTGCTATCTCCCCCTTATCAAAAACCAGCACTCTATCAAACTTTTTCAAAAACTCCAAATCATGCGATACAACTATTGCCGTTTGTGGTAATTCTTCTATCACTTGCGTAACGCGATGCTTATTTCGCAAATCAAGTAATGTTGTCGGCTCATCAAAAATAATGTAGTCTGGTTTCATTGCAACTACACCGGAAATAGCAACGAGTTGTTTTTGCCCACCACTTAATAAATGGACAGCGTGATTTCTGAAATCCTGAAGTTCATAGCGTTGTAAAATTTCATCTACACGCTCCTTAATTTCATCTTTATTAAGCTTTAAATTTTTGAGACCAAAGGATAAATCCTCTTCAACTAATGGTAAAACAATCTGATTATCGGGATTCTGAAATACAAATCCAACTTTACGCTTTACTGCTTTTGCATCGCGCTTGGTATCAAGCCCATCAACGCTTACAAAACCGTGAGATGGTAATTGGAGTCCATTAATAAGACGAACAAATGTACTTTTTCCAGAACCATTCGCACCTATAACAGCAATTCGTTTTTCGGTAAGCTGTACAGTAATATTTCTTAAAACACACAAATCACCAAAAACTTGTGTTACCTCATCAAATTTTATAGTCCCCAAGATTTATTCCAATCAATCCCTTTTATTAGCTCTTCTTTCTCTATCGTTTCAGTTTATAACCTAAAAGTAATAATAAGCACCATAGAGGAATAATAATGACTGCCAAACTCATATCAGGCATCTGTACAGGAATATATGTTTCAAGAAAAGGCACGCTTATTCCTATCATATCAAAAAGTCGAGTCATCAATCCATTTTGCCCAAAACCACTGATAAACATAATGCAAAATAATAAAGCAAGAAAGCAGAGACAAAGATAGTTAGCGTAAGGATATAAACCAAACGCATAAGTAAAGTTGCCTTTTCTGTTCTTATGGGCATTGCGAAATTTCAAATGAACAATAACAATAATAGCCCAAGTAATCACTGCTGCTGCAGTTGCAAGAGCCATGATCCGCATGAAACTATTATCAGGAACAAGAGCATTAACAACGACAATCAACACCGTACAGAATGATGAAAAAAGGATAGCAATATAAGGAACACGAGCAGCACTCAGTTTACTAAAAATATGTGGTGCATTTTTTTGTACAGCTAAACTATAAAGCATACGGCCATTAGAATAAATGCCACTATTGTAAACAGAAATAGCAGCCATAATCACCACAAAATTCAAAATATGACCAGCAGCAGGAATTCCTATAGTCTCGAAAATTGTGACAAAAGGACTACCATTTTTTCCAATCATATTCCAAGGGCTGATTATCATAATAATGCTGATAGAACCAATATAAAAAATTATAATCCTCCACATAACTTGACGAATAGCCGCTGGAATTGTTTTTTGTGGATTAGATGCCTCTCCAGCAGCAATACCAATAAGCTCTGTTCCTCCAAAAGAAAACATTACTACAGAAGTTGCTAAAACAACCCCTACTGCTCCATAAGGAAAAAAACCGCCATGGTCCCAAAGATAATGAATATTCGCTTGATTTTCCCCTAGTCCAGTGACAATGAGAAAAATTCCAAAAATAATCATACCAATAACAGCAGCCACTTTGATCAAAGCGCAAGCAAATTCAAATTCTCCATAAAAACGAACATTAAACAAATTAACAAATGTAACAAATAAAAGAACAATGAAAGATGTCTTCCAATGATCAATCAAAATCCAATGATCAAGGTAAAACCCTATCACTGTAAGTTCAGCCATGCTCACAAGAATATAAAGAAACCAATAATTCCAACCTGTTATGAAACCAGCTAATCTCCCCCAATATTTATAAGCAAAAAAACTAAATGCTCCTGAAGACGGTTCTTCTACTGACATTTCACCAAGCATTCGCATAATGAAATACATAATAAGCCCGCCGACAAGATAAGATAAAATAACTGAAGGGCCAGCTAATTGAATTGCCTCGGTTGATCCATAAAAAAGTCCTGTCCCAATAACGCCACCCAAAGCAATCATTTGAATATGGCGATTTTGAAGGCTACGCTTCAATTCCTCGTGCTTTTTTTCAGACATCATGCCTCACTACTTTTGTTGAACCTAACCTCAACTTTTATTGAAAAATTAGGCACCTCTTTCAAAAAACACAAAACAAACGTAAACTTATTTTCTTATCATAATGCAACTCCTTATTTTTTTGTGCATTATACGTATGTCCCGTTGAAGTTTTAAGAAAAAATATGCTCCACCCTTTATTTAAATTAATGTCCTTCATTTTCGTTACACTAACCATTATAGCATTGGTCATTGATAACACACACTCTGTAATCACATCACATTGGACAACAACCCCCTTTAATAAAATTTTAACAAGCCTTCTGCAAACAGATATCTATCACCTTAATCAATCTCTATGCAAGGTAATGCCTGATTTTCTGTCCTCAATTTGCATTACTCTCACTTATTTACCCGCATGGTCTATCTTTGGTGCTTTAGCAATAGTATTTTGTATCTTAAATTACGAAAAACAAAAGCCTTTTCACAAAATATCATATACATATAACGAAGAGTACATTTGATCTTGAAAAAAACTTCTAGAGCTCTCTGTACTATACACAACAGGTATCGCTTAGAGCACCTCACCCTATTAAAACAACTGAAAATCATTTGATCATCAGAATGGATTAAAACGCTTTATTATAAATATATGCGCTCAGTTATAAATTATACGGGCTCACTTATGATTTCTATAGATAATGATAACATTACTTCATTTGTATCAATTTAATAAAAACTAGCGAATAAACCTAACTCCCATCTATAGAAAACTCTGTACAGAAAAAACTTAACATATTGAAGTTCATATATTTTTATGGATGTTCCTTTATACTCTACAAAAACTTTTCTTAATTTTAGTACTAGAAATCACATATAAAAAAACGTCTTCTAATATCAGCACTCCTTATAAAATTGGAACTTCTTGAAATTAATGAAGAAGCTTATAAAAATTATTCTACAAGTCTAACAAAATGCGTTAAACAAAAACCAATCTGTAAATAATTGCAATTGTAATAAAGAATATTTCGCATCTTACTCCCATTGTGACATCCACCCTATTACATCTAAAAAAATCCAAGAGACTATTAGCAGAAAAATTTTAAGCATCTTCTCTCTATTGAGAAAATGGTAAAATAAAAGCTTCAGTCACACTCTGTTCTTTTAAATCTGAAAATCGTTTCGCTAAAACATCAACTTTTTTAGATATCTCATCCAAACTTTTCCATTGATCAATTACCACTCGAGAAAGTTCCTCAATGAATTTTTCTTGGTAAACTAGCTTCATTTCTAGTTCTATCAGCCGATCTTCATCCGACATGATTTTTACTCCCTCTTAAATAAAAAAACGTGATTAATTTTATTAATCCTCCTCCCTTTTTCTTCCCATAAAAATGAGAAGTAACTTTTCAAATAATTCTACTCATCTTATTTGCACATTATAAAAGGTTTATGATGATCTTTATTTTCCCAATCACTTATACAACAAATTTCTTTCTTAAGAATCAGAAAATGTTTTTATCTTTACTAAGTTATCTTGACACCATTTTTCATCCTAAAGATCTACATTCCCAGCTTCTTAATTTAAGTGCTATCGTAAATTGGAAAGCATTTTATAGCATTAAGGTCAAAGAATACTTTCCTCTGACTTTTACATACTTCTCCTTCAAATTATTATCATATGTATAAATTATTGAAAAAATGCATTCTTGCTTTTATACGTACTTTTAGCTATTACCCTCAAATTAGTTTTGTTTCATTGACTTACAAACCTATGCCGCATTAGCTCAGTTGGTAGAGCACATCATTCGTAATGATGGGGTCGCTGGTTCGAATCCGGCATGCGGCACCATTTTTTCTCTTTAACCTATTGAAATATATAATTTTTTTATTTGATTTTCTATTTTTTAGACCACCTTTTAGTCCACCTCTTGTGGTTTATACAATTTTACTTAATTTGTTGTTATTTGCTCCGTATTTTTCTTTGGAGTAAAAGCTAGAATCTCTTTTTTTCTCCATCTCACTGCTCTTCCTAGCTTATAGGGTTGCGGAAACTCCCCTTGAAGCACCCAATTGCGAATCGTTGTGGTTGATACACTAAAAAGCTGTGCACATTCACGGGTTGTTACATATCTATCGCCATCATCAAATATCATCTCATTACCTTTCTATTTTTATATTACTTATTACCTAAATGGGTGGGGGTGCTGGGAGGAGAAAGCACCCCCATAGAGTCAAGCAGCTTTTGTCAAAATCTTTTGCATTTCTTGTTCTATCTCTGCTAAAAAGGCTTCGACCGCTTGATTAATCTCTTCAATTTGTTCTTCATCACGGTGAATGCGTTTGATTTTCATGCGTAAGTATGTTGATTACCTCGTAAAACGTGGGTCATAACTGATAAAATCACACCATTTTCGTCCCGTACAAGCCATTTGGAATTGCATTTGCGCGCTATATTCAGGCTTTATAGTGTCATCTATAAAGAAGCGTAAGTGGTTTGGTGATTGTGGACATTTGACTTCAACTAAACCGTCATCACCAACAAACCCATCAGGACTAGCACCAGCCATTTTGATTGTGGGGTGTTGTATGAAACCACACTCTATGATCTCTGTATCATAAATAAATGCATATTCTTTCAAGGCATCTTCTTCATGTTCAATGCCCCATTGCATAGCCGGAGTTGGATAAGATTGGCTTACTTCACCAGTTAAACGTTCTGTTATAAGTTTGATTTTGTAGTCTTCATATTTGCTTGTAGGCATTCCCTTTGCTGTTTTACTCAGTAGGTTGTAAACGTTTGAAGCGGTGACTTTTCCCAAGCGGGCTTGAAACCACTCTGCTGTTCTTTGTTCCATTTCACACCGCCGTTTGTTGTTGAGTTGGTACATATTCAATATCTTGGATATGAATGTATTCTGCTTCTTGTATAGGAGCGTCTATTTTCTTTTGTGATGAATGAGATTGCTCTGTTTTAGCTTTTTGCCTCTCTTGCAATATATCAAAAATTATTTTTGCTTTTTCATCAGGAATATCTTCAAGGCTCTCGACTTTTGCATAATCAAGTATCCTTGCTTCATTGGTTCCAGTTTCTTCAATTAATTCTTGAATTTGTATAAGAATGTCATGAGAAACAAGTTGTACTTGTGTGGTATTATTATTAATACGAGCCGCTTCATCTTCTTCATAAATGCCGGAAAAACCGAAAGCATAGCGTGCACATTGTATAGTTGCTTTATGACGTAACATACGTGCTGGATATTTTTTCCAAGGTTCACTTTTTTCTTGCACGCATTCATTTAAATATTCAGTGACTTCGATAGGGTTTTTAATGCCTTTAAGATGAATAGCACATTTAATGGCAATTAAACTCCCATCTTTATCGAGTTGATCTTGAAAAGTCATGCCATCAAATTTAGGATTAGATTTAATGATCTTAATCCATCCATCAATAGAGACAACAGGGATAATACCGCCGCCTTTTTTAGGGAACGCATAGATTTCTTTTGTTAATGGGTTTAATCCATAAGTATTTGCAACCGAGATAAAAGCAGCGAATTCTTCATTAGAGAAGTTATGATTGATACAAGTTTTGATAATTGTTTTACGAAATTCATCATGAGAAAATCCATATTTGCTTGCCATGGTTATTAAAGAAGAACTTGTCATTATTGTTTTCCTCCATTGCGCGCAACTCACCCGTGGCGTGAATCACGCATGTGTTAAAAGTTGGTTTGGTTGTTAGAGTTTGGATTTTATAGGCTGCATTATGTCTT
>NZ_JBHIMS010000116.1:0-2020 GCF_042194285.1 Bartonella sp. MM97QHHN
ATCATTATAAAGATTAGAAAAATCCCTTTTAATAGACCGTGTCAGTGTTGTCAGTTCTTTTTAGAGCCTATATTATTTTTTAATGAGAGAAAATTAAAATGAATATATTTCAATAGGTTATAATTTTAATGATGCAACCTTTATTAAAATACAACCCATAAATTCAATTCATAATATATATTTGTCAGTTATATGTCAGTAAATTGAACTGACAAAATAGATTATTTTAGTGAATGATTAAAACATGTCTTATGAGAGTATGTGATCTTTTAAAGCCTTTCAAAAGAAAGGGATTATAATCATAATAAATGCTATCAAGATCCTTATGGTTGTTAGTTTTGGAGGTGCTTTTTACGCCCCCCTTTACATATTTTTCAATAAAAAATAAAAGTCATTATATTTCAATATGTTATTTTTTATCAATTTTTCAAAAAACAACCTATATCAATAGTACAACCTATAAATTCAACTAATGCTCTATGTTTTGTAAGGTTTTTTGGGGGGGGTAGAAACATTCAAAACCTATAAGTAATATAAGAAAATGAATATACATAACCCTCTTTAAATAAAGCTTCTGATAACAATAAAGCACTCATTTTAGATTACGGTTTAATCTTTTAAAGGCAATATAAAAGAAGCGTATTCACTTTAAGATGGGATTTCTTAAAAGTCTTAAAGCAATTCAAAGTAGAGTATTTAAAAGTGTAAGTTTCTTCTTTTTAGAATAATGTATATAAACACTCCTTTTAAAGATTGTATCTAATCAACATAACAAGAGAGGTATAGATTATGGTTATAAGATTCTATACCCCTTTGTGAGTTTAGCAAGCCAAGTCTATTCAGTTTCTCTAATTTCTAATTTTGGTAAGTTCTTAACAATTTTCATTGTTTCTAAACTTACGGTAATAACCCTCTGAAATAACTCTAGAGGGTAGGCAGGGTTGCCAACGGTTTCAACAGCATAGTGATTGGCATCATTCACAATGCCACTCTTTTTATCAGTCTTTACGCATTGACGCCCCATAACCCATTCAAGAGCGGGTTTACCATTGACGATATACGCATAAGCTTCAAGAGGTATATCTGTTATTGTGATATTGTTATTATAAATAACAGTGGTTTTATCTTTCTCTTTACCTGCTTTTGCGAATTTCATTTCAGTCACGTAATAGAATTTTTCTGGATTAGAGATCTCTGTAACTTTTGGATTNGTAATAGAATTTTTCTGGATTAGAGATCTCTGTAACTTTTGGATTACCTTTTTTAAAGGTTACGGGATAAGGTTTTACATCTTCATAATTCACGTGCAAATGACTGAGTTCACGCCCTGTTACAATAGAGCTCCGTTTTCGTATAAGGGGTTTAAGTCTCTTCAAAAGAATTAAAACGAAGCTTATTAAATCCATTTTGAATGAATTGAGAAAAAAGGCAGAAAAATGCTAAAAAAGCCGATAATTTTTTCAAAAGAGTTTTTAAATGCTGTTTATCCGCAGCCCATGAGAGAGATCAGATCAGCAAAGTAGTGAAATTTTCTGTTTATTTTATGGAAAAAAGACAAATTTGATATGTGCTTTTAAGATATCATAATGAGTATTTTGATAGGTTTTATGAGTCACTAAAATAGTCTATTTTGTCAGTTTAATTTTCTGACACAAACTGACAAATATATATTATGGATTGTATTTAAGGTTGTATTGTCGATATAGGTTGTATCATTAAAATACTAACATATTGAAATATAATGTTTTTAATTTTCTCTCATTTAAAAAAAATAATATAGGAGCTAGAATGAACTGACAAGACTGACAAAACTCTTCTGATAAGGTCACTCAGATCATTTGCTTTTGGAAAAAAGTTCCTTGATGAGAATGCCATAAAAAGAGTTTTGCGTGGTTATCTTAAAGACTTCAAAAGAGATTTCTTATTGTTTTCTATGATGGTTTTTGACGACAGAATGTGCTTGATAGCACGATGTCTCGTTTATATGCGTGTTGAGTGGTTTAGAGGAGCTGGAGAGTGA